>JAJFFI010000350.1 GCA_021776755.1 Alphaproteobacteria bacterium
GGGCAGTGCAATGACAAGCGCCGAGATTGCGCGTAGCCGGAGATCATTCACGGGTAAGCGCCGGCCGGCCGGTCAGGCACTGGAGGCGCCGTAGCGGCGTTCCCGGCGGTTGTACTCGGAGATCGCGGCTTCGAGATCGGACCGGTCGAAATCCGGCCAGAGCGTGTCCGTGAAGACAAGCTCGGCGTAGGCGCATTGCCAGAGCAGGAAATTCGAGAGCCGCAGTTCCCCGCTGGTCCGGATCATCAGGTCAGGGTCCGGCACCTCGGCAGTCAGCAAGTGGCGTTCGAACGCGCACTGGTCGATATCCTCGCACTCGATTTCGCCTGCGACCGCTTGCTTCGCAATCTCGCGGGCGGCCCGCACGATTTCGTCCCGCGCGCCATAGGACAGGGCGACGACGAGATCGAGGCGCTGGTTCTCGCGGGTCTGGGTCTCGGCCTGTTCGATCAGCGCGACAATGTCGCCGGCCAGCCGGGTGCGGTCGCCGATCACGCGGATGCGCACGGCGTTCCGGTGCAACTCGGCGATCTCGCTGCGGAGATAGAACCGCAGAAGACCCATCAGGTCGTCGATTTCGCTGGTCGGGCGTTTCCAGTTCTCGGTCGAAAAACCATAGAGCGTCAGGTAGCGGACCCCGAGCTCGGCCGCGGCCTTGATTGTCTTGCGGACGGACTCCGCCCCCCGCTTGTGCCCGGCTGCCCGCGGCAGTCCGCGCGCATGCGCCCAGCGCCCGTTGCCATCCATGATGATGGCGACATGCTGCGGCGGTGGCGGCGTTGTGGAGGCCTGGGTTGGGACGGGATCCACCGGATCAGACCTGCATGATCTCGGCTTCCTTGGTGGCCAGAACGTCATCGATCAGCTTGATATGCGCGTCGGTTTGTTTCTGGGTGTCTTCTGACCACGCCTTGTGTTCGTCCTGGGACATTTCCCCGTCTTTTTCCTGCCTTTTCAAGGTGTTCATGGCGTCCTGGCGAACATTTCTGACGGCGACCCGCGCCTGCTCGGCGTATTTGGCGGCGACCTTGGTGAGCTCGGTGCGGCGTTCCTCGTTGAGTTCCGGGATCGGCACCCGGATCATCTGCCCCTCGGTCTGTGGATTGAGGCCGAGGCCGGACTCCATGATCGCTTTCTCGACCGCCTTCACCATGCTCTTGTCCCAGACATTGACCGTCAGCATCCGCGGCTCCGGCACGCCGATCGTGCCGACCTGGTTGAGCGGCATGCTGGAACCATAGGCGTCGACCGTGATCGGCTCCAGCAGACTGGTGGAGGCACGCCCGGTACGCAGCCCGCCGAGCTCTTCCTTCAACACCTCGATCGCGCCGTCCATCCGCCGCTTGACGTCGTCATAATCGAATTCTTGCATGATGAACTCCCTGCTCGCGCCCGTTTGCAGCCTGACCGGTCAGGCCTGGTCGCGGATGATCGTAAAGTGGCCGCCGCCCTTGATGACGTCGGCAAAGCCTCCGGCATTGTGTATCGAAAACACCAGAATCGGAATGCTGTTCTCGCGGCAAAGCGCAATGGCAGAGGCATCCATGACCCTGAGGTTGCGCGTCAGCACATCGTTGTAGGTGATTGAGTCGTAGCGTTCGGCGTCCGGATTCGTCTCCGGGTCGGCACTGTAGACGCCGTCGACCTGGGTCGCCTTCATCAGGACTTCGCAGCCCATCTCGGAGGCCCGGAGGGCGGCTGCCGTGTCGGTGGTGAAGAACGGGTTGCCAGTGCCGGCGGCGAAGATCACGATCCGGCCCTTCTCGAGATGCCGGATCCCGCGCCGCCGGATGTAGGGCTCGCACACGGTCTGCATCGGAATGGCCGAGAGGACCCGGGTCTGGACCCCTGCCCCCTCGAGCGCACTTTGCAGCGCCACCGCGTTGATGACGGTCGCCAGCATGCCCATGTAGTCGGCGCTCGCCCGTTCGATGCCCTGGGCCGCCCCCTTCAGACCGCGGAAGATGTTCCCGCCGCCAACGACGATGCAGATCTCGGCGCCCATTGCGTGGACGGCCTGGATCTCACCAACGATCCGCGAAACCGTGTCCGCGTCGAGGCCGAACTCCTTGTCGCCCATCAGTGCCTCGCCCGACAGCTTCAGCAGTACGCGCTTGTATTTCAGGTCGCCTGATTTGGGCTTGTCGGGCATGGGAAAATCGCTCGCTGGCCGGATTTGGGCAGATGGTGGCGGGTTTCCGGCCTGCCCGGACCCCGTTTGCAAAACGGGCCTCCGGTCAGCCGGAGGCCCTATGCATCATACAGCGTTCGGCCCGCCGTTGAAGGGGCCGATCATGGGGTGAGGCAAATTAGCCCGCCATTTTCGCGACTTCAGCGGCGAAATCGTCCTCTTTCTTCTCGAGACCTTCGCCGAGGCCAAAGCGCTCATACGAGGCCACCTTGGCGCCGGCCTCCTCGACCGCCTTCTTGACCCGGCTTTCGCCGTCGATCACGAAGGTCTGCTCCAGCAACACGACTTCCTCGTAGTACTTGCGCAGACGGCCCTCGACCATCTTCTGGGCAATCTCTTCGGTCTTGCCAGACGCCTTGGCCTGCTCGATCAGGACACTACGCTCGCGCTCGACGGCCGCGGGGTCAAGGTCGTCGACCGACAGCGACTGCGGATTGGTGGCCGCGATATGCATCGCGACCTGCTTGCCGATCTCGCCGTTGCCACCATCGTCGAGTGCGACGAGCACGCCGATCTTGCCAAGGCCCGGCGTTGACTGGTTGTGGATGTAGGAGACCACCGTGTTGCCCGAGATGGAAACACCGCGGCGGATCGACATGTTCTCGCCGATGGTCGCGATCAGCTGGGTCAGTTCGTCCTCGACCGTGCGGCCGGTGCCCGGGAAGTCGGCAGCCTTCAGCGCGTCGAGATCGTCACCGGTCTTGAGCGCGATTTCGGCGACCGACTGGACGAACGACTGGAACTGTTCGTTGCGGGCGACAAAATCGGTCTCGGCGTTAACCTCGACCATTGCGCCCTTGCCGTCAGCCAGCGCCACGCCGACGAGGCCCTCGGTCGCCGCCCGGCCGGATTTCTTGGCCGCGGCCGCGAGACCGTTCTTGCGCAGCCAGTCGATTGCCGCCTCGATGTCGCCGCCGGTTTCGTTCAGCGCTTTCTTGCAGTCCATCATGCCCGCGCCGGATTTCTCGCGGAGCTCTTTCACCATTGCGGCAGTTATCTCAGCCATGGGATCACCTGTCTGATCGGTCTGTGTTGGTCATGTCGGCCCCGGGGCCGCACAGCGCGCGCCGGGCAACGGGGTTCAGGCGCCGGCGGTTTCGCCTGCGGCTTTATCGTCCTTAGCCGGAGCCTTGTCGTCCTTTGCCGGAGCCGCTTCCTCGGCGGGCGTCTCGGCCATGTCCGCGGCTTTGGCATCTGCCTTGGGTTCCTCCGCTTCAGGGGCCACTTCAGCCGTGGCGTCGTCAGCTTTGGCATCGTCGGCCTTGGCGTCTTCAGCCTTGGCAGCTTTCTCCGTTGCCGCGTCCGCCTTCGGCGCTTCGGCCTTGGCCGCCTCTTCCGCTGCAGGCTCAGGTGCCGCCTGGGCAAGCTGCTCGGGCATCGGCTCGGCCGCGGCCCCTGCGTCGCCCTGCTGCGCCAGGTTCTCCGACAGGCCGTCGAGAACGGCGTCGGCCATCAGTTCGCAGTAGAGCGTGATCGCACGGAGCGAGTCGTCATTGCCCGGAATCGGGTAGTCGACGCCGGCCGGGTTCGAATTGCTGTCGATCACGGCGACGACCGGAATACCGAGTTTCTTGGCCTCGGCCACAGCGATCGCTTCCTTGTTGGTGTCGATGATCACCAGGATGTTCGGCAGTCCGCCCATTTCCTTGATACCGCCGAGCGCGCGATGCA
>JAJFFI010000036.1 GCA_021776755.1 Alphaproteobacteria bacterium
TCGCGCCCGAGACCGCGGGCGAGTATGAGATCCGCTATATTACCGGCGGGTCGAGGTCCATTCTGGCCTCGCAGGCCATCATGGTGCGGGCGGCCGAAGCCTCGGTGACCGCGGCCGATACCGTCGCTGCGGGCGCGCCGTTGGTGGTTGAGTGGACCGGGCCGGGTAACACCCGCGACTATGTGGCGATTGCGCCGAAGGGATCGTCGGACAGGAAGTACCTTTCGTATAAATACACCAACAAGCCCGGTCCCAGGACCCTGACCGCGCCGGAGGAGCCGGGCGAGTACGAGGTGCGCTATGTCACTGGCCGGGAGCACAAGGTCATTGCCCGGCGCCCACTGCAGGTCACGGCAGTCACGGCGTCAGTCTCCGGCCCCCCCGAGGCTGTCGCCGGATCGCAGGTCGAAGTTTCATGGACCGGCCCCAACAACAAGCGTGACTACGTCACGGTTGCCGCTAAGGGCGCCCCGGATTCGAAATACCTGAAGTATAAATACACGGGCAAGGGCGGCCCCGAAAAGCTCATCCTCCCGGAAGATCCCGGCCAGTATGAGTACCGCTATGTGACCGCAAGGCGGACAGTGCTGGCGCGCGCGCCGCTAACGGTCACCAGGGCGACGGCAAGCCTCGAGGCTGAGGCATCGGCCCCGCCCGCGTCAACGGTCGAGGTCACCTGGAAGGGGCCCGCGAACCCGCGCGACTACATCGCCATCGCGAAGAAGGGCGCGCCGGACAAGTCGTACCTGCATTACCGCTATGCGCAGGGCGCCAATCCGGTGCGGGTCAAGACTCCGAAGGAGCCTGGCGAATACGAGCTTCGCTACGTAACGGGCCAGAAGAAATACGTGCTGGCCAGAAAACCGCTGAAAGTGGAGTAGGGCGCCCGGATCAGCCGGCGAAGAGGCTGGCTTCGCGCAGTGCGTCGAGGACATCGGCGGGCAGGTCCTGGCCTTCGATTTCATGGGCGAATTTGCCGAGCAGGTCTTCGCGGCGGCGCTGCGCGTCGTACAACCGTTTCTCATCGCGGAACTGTTGCGAATGATCGGTAGGGGCTGCGACCCGGCCTTCCTCGCGGTACTGCATGCGGGTCTTGATCGCGCCGATCTCGGCATCGATCATGCCGATCTCGCGCGCGGTTCGTGCGACCGACCCCACCAGGCCCGCGAGGCCTGCCCCTTGATCCAGTCCTGACATTGAGACCCCCGTCAGCGAACGCCGCGGGCCGCTGTCTGCGCGGCTGACCGCGTGGTTCCGGCATTGAACCGCAGCAGATCGTCGATCCACGCGTAGTTCGGCCGAACGCGATCCAGGCCCGCCGAGCAGATCTTGATGTTGGCGCCCTTCGGACACGAGGCCGTGCCGCCGATCTTGCAGCCGGCCTTGCGGCATTTCTTGCGGTTCTCCGAATTGTCGCTGCCCGAATAGCGGCAGTACTGGCCGCACGAACTGCCCGACGTGCAGATCAGGCAGCCGTCGGCCGCGGCCTGCCGCGCCGTTCCAGGCAATATCATCAGGGCCAGACCCAAAGTGGCGATGGCGGCAATTGCGAGATTTCTCATATCGGTCTCCTCCAGGATGGGCGCGGCGATCATACCACATTACTCCGGCGCATCGCAGCCGCCCGGAAATCAGATCACGAAGCCCGTCACCAGAAAGATCACGATGCCGACCAGCGCGCCGACAAGCGTGCCGTTGATGCGGATGAATTGCAGGTCCTTGCCGGCCGCGAGTTCGACCTTGTCTGCAAGCGTGCGCCCGTCCCAGCGCTTGACCACTTCCTGGATGAAGACGCCAATCTCGTGCCGCCAGGGCACGACGAAATCCTTCACGATGTCGATGATGCGGGCATTCAGCCGCCGCCGCATGTCGGGGTCGTTCTCCAGTGCCCGGCCCAGCGACCGGCAGCCGGCGGCCACCGTCTGGCGGATCGCGCTGTCGTCGCGCCGCACGTCGTCGAGCAGCACGGTGCGGATTTCGTCCCACACCGAGCCGAGGTAGGCCTGCGCCGCGGGATTGCCCAGTGCTGCATCGCGGAGGGCATCGAGCCTGGCCGCGGTTTCGGGGTCGTGCTTCAGGCGTGCGATCAGTTCGGCGAGCGCCTCTTCGAATCGCGCGCGGGCCTTGCTTTCGGGGTCGGCCAGTTCGTCGATGAGCCCGCCGATGCCGTCGATCACCGCGCCGGCGATCCGGCGGTCGAAGGTGCGGGGGGTCCACCAGCGGCTGCGGCTTGCGACGATCTCGCGGATGCGCGTCTCGTTGTCTTCGAGCGCGCGCCGGGCGACATCGAGGAGCGGGGACAGCAACACATCGTGCTGGCCCCGTTCGGTCAGGATTTCGAGCCCCTTCCCGAAAGCCGGTGCGATGCGGAGTTTCGCAAGCTGGTCCGAGAGCGCCTCGCGGATGAAGTCGCGCACGTCCTTGTCGCGGAGCGAGTCGACCACATACGGCACGGCCGCGGCGGCCTGCCGTCCCATCGCCGCGGCATTCCCGGGCTTCGAGAGCCAGCGTGCCGCGGCGCCCGCGAGATCGGTGCCCCGCAGTTTTTCGGCCACGAGGTCGGGTGCCAGGAAATTCTGCTCGATGAACCGCGCCATTCCCGCCCCGAGACGGTCCTTGTTTTTCGGGATCAGCGCGGTGTGCGGAATGGGAATGCCGAGCGGATGGCGGAAGAGGGCGGTGACCGCGAACCAGTCGGCGAGCCCGCCGACCAGCGCCGCCTCGGCGCCCGCCCGGACCAGTTCAACCCAGAACGTGTCGAGGGCGACGTGCTTCGGCAGCCAGAGCGTGCCCGCGAAGATCCCGAGGGCCACAAGCAGCAAGCCGCCCGCGATCATCCGGTGCCGTCGGAGCGCCCGGCGCTGCTTTTCTTCGACGCCGGCGTTGCTGCCGGTAGTATGATCGTCGCGCATGAAACCGCATTTGCCGGAAGAAAAAGAATATGCCTGACTGGGGAGAGCCTACATGAAAGGTCTGATGATGGATCGTCCGCTGATGATCTCGTCGATCATCGAACATGCGGCGCTCTACCACGGGGATGTCGAGATAGTCTCGCGAACCGCCGACCACAAGCTCCACCGCTATACATATCGCGAGGCGCATGGCCGCGCGCAACAGCTCGCCAACGCGCTGACGGACTGGGGCGTCAAGCCCGGCGACCGGGTGGCCACGCTGGCGTGGAACGACTTTCGCCACTACGAGATCTATTTCGGGGCCGCCGGGATCGGCGCCGTCGTTCACACGGTCAACCCGCGGCTCTTTCCGGACCAGCTTGTCTACATCATGAACCACGCCGGCGACCGGGTGCTGTTCATTGACCCGATGTTTGCGCCGCTGGTGGCCTCGATCCGCGATCAGCTCACCAGTATCGAGCAGATATACGTACTCTCCGGTACCCTCGACGAGGTCGAGGATCCCGATGCGCTGCCCGGCCTGATCCCGTACGAGGAGCTGATTTCCGGCCACTCTCCCGAGTGCGACTGGCCGGTCTTCGACGAGAACACCGCCTGCGGCCTTTGCTACACGTCGGGCACGACGGGCAATCCGAAAGGCGTGCTCTACAGCCACCGTTCGACCCTGTTGCACACGCTTGTCGTCGGCCAGAAGGATGTGATCGGGCTGTCGTCCCGCGACACGCTGCTGCCGGTCGTCCCGATGTTCCACGCCAACGCCTGGGGGCTCGTCTATCTCGCGACCATGGCCGGGGCCAAACAGGTGATGCCGGGCAAGAACCTCGACGGCGAAAGTCTCTACCGGCTGTTCGAGGACGAAGGCGTTACACTCACAGCTGGTGTGCCGACGGTCTGGATGCTGCTGCTCGGCTGGATGAAGGAAAATGGCAAGAAGGGGTTCTCGACCCTCAAAGAAGCGCTGATCGGTGGAGCCGCCGCACCCCGCGCCATGATCGAGGCGTTCGAGAATGTCCATGGCGTTAGCGTTTGTCATGCCTGGGGCATGACCGAAATGAGTCCGGTCGGCACGACCGGCAACCTGAAGCGCGGCATGGACGACCTGCCGGTCGAGAAGCAACACGATTTCAAGTCGACCCAGGGTCACACCTTCTGGGGTGTCGACCTCAAGATCGCCGGTGACGACGGCAAGGAACTGCCGCGCGACGGCGAGGCTTCCGGCAATCTTTATGTGCGCGGACCCTATATCGCGTCGGGCTATTTCGGGGACGAGGATTCGTCCGACGCGTTCGATGCCGACGGCTGGTTCCGCACCGGCGACGTCGCGACCCTCGATCCCGGCGGCTGGATGAAGATCACCGACCGCTCGAAGGACGTGATCAAGTCGGGCGGCGAATGGATCAGTTCGATCCAGCTCGAGAACGCGGCGATGGGGCATCCCGGCGTGAAGGAAGCAGCCGTCATCGGCATCCATCATCCGAAATGGGACGAGCGGCCCCTGCTTGTGATCGTGCCCGACGGCGAGGCCCCGGAAAAGGCCTCGGTCCTCGAATATCTCTCGGAAAAGGTCGCCAAATGGTGGCTTCCCGACGACATCGCCTTTGTCGAGGAAATCCCTCATACAGCAACGGGAAAGATCCAGAAAATCAGGCTGCGGGAACAGTTTAGCGACTACAGCTTCCCAAATACCTGAGACGGCATCCGTACGCTGCCCGCGCTTTCTGAACGCCGCCGTTCATCCACGGTTCAGGTGGACCTTGCTAACACCGGCCCACAAGTTCGGGGCATTGCCGGTTGCAAGACGCGACCGGGGCGTCGCGACCTTTCTGAGGGACACTGAAGATTTCAGAATGGGGATATCAGGAAAGGATCATGTCATGAAGACCACTCTCAAGGCCTCGCTCGGCGTTCTCGCCGCCGGCATTCTCTGGACGTCGGCCGCGGGTGCGGCCGAAATCGTCGGGCCGGCGGCGCTGCAGTCGCTGCTCACCAGCCGTACGCTCTATACCGAAGGCTTCAAGCAC
>JAJFFI010000351.1 GCA_021776755.1 Alphaproteobacteria bacterium
CTCGGTGCTCGACTACATCTTCCGCGAGCTTGCGATCTCCTATCTCGGGCGGAACGATCTCGCCAACGTCATCCCCGAGGACCTCGCGTCCGACGGGCTCGGCCGCGGCGAGGGCGACAGCACCCGGGCGGGCGGGAACGAGGACCAGGAGATCGCCGAGACCGCGCTCATGGACGAGGTCAAGCGGGTCGCGAGCGTGGGCTTCGTGCGCAACCGTTTCGTTGTCTTCAACGGTGGTGCGAACGGGAACTCCAGCGGGTCCAATGGAGCCGCCAATAGTTCGGGCGGGTCCACAACAACCACATCAGTTTCGGGAGCCAATGGTGCCGGCGGGGATGCGACCCCCACCCCATCCAGGCCGGCCAAGGTTTTGGCTTCCGGATCGACGGGCGCGAACGGTGCCCACCGGAACGGTTCCGGTGGCGGGCTGGCCGCGGCCGTCAACGGGGACGGCAGCAGTGGAGCTGTTGCCGTGTCCGCCGCGGTCGCCGAGGCGGTCGACGAGAAGCTCGATCTCATCCGGGAAGCCCGGATGAAGGGCTTCGAAGGCGATCCCTGCGGTGAGTGCGGGAACTTCACCCTGGTCCGCAACGGGACGTGCATGAAGTGCACGACCTGCGGCGGAACGTCAGGGTGTAGCTGAGGCGTCCCCAACGCCTCAGGCGTTACTCCTCCCTGTACTTGGGCCCGCCATCGCGCGGGCCCCTCTTTTTTCTGGCGGGTGCGGTGGAACGAACCCGCGCGGCCCACACTCGAGCGGGCCCCTCTTTTTGAGCCGCAATAACCTGGGAGCTGTTGCCTGCCGCGCCCGAGACGTTAAGCTGCCCGCCAACACACCAACACACCAACACATCAAGACATGGAGAGACACGACATGGCCGGAAAGATCGACGCACGCCTCAAGGAACTTGGCATCGACATCCCCGACGCGGCGGCCCCGGTGGCGAACTACGTCGGCTGGGTGAAATCCGGCAACACGGTCTATGTCTCGGGCCAGGTGCCGCTCAAGGACGGCGAGTTCGAGTATCAGGGCAAGCTCGGCGACAAATACGACGTCGAGGAAGGCCAGGCGGCCGCCCGGCTCTGCGCCATCAACCTGATCGCCCAGGTGAAGGCAGCCTGCGGCGGCGATCTCGACAAGGTCACCCGCGTCGTCAAACTCGGCAACTTCGTAAACTCCACCGCCGACTTCACCGCCCAGCCCCAGGTCGCCAATGGCGCCTCGGACCTCATGGTCGAAGTCTTCGGCGACAAGGGCAAACACGCCCGCTTCGCCGTCGGCACGAACGTCCTGCCACTGGACGTGGCGGTCGAGGTGGACGGAGTGTTCGAGGTGGCGTGAGCCCCTACTCCCTGAACTCCTCCCAGTAGCGGCCCATCACGACGAAGGTGAAGGACGCGGACCAGGTGATCATGACGAGGCCGGTCAGGGCCTCAAAGGCGGCGGTGAAGCGGATCGGCCCGGTGGGGTAGATCTCGCCGAAGCCGACCGTGGTGTAGCTGACGGCCGAGAGATAGACGTGCTCGAGGAAGCCGCCGGAGACCTCGCCGGCGATGGCGGCGCCTGGGACGTAGAGGTGCTGCAGCCAGATGGCGACGCCCCAGATCCAGATTTCGGCGGCGTGGACCACGAGGAGCGCCAGCACGACGAGGATCAGCACGCCCCGGGCGCTGTGGCGGCCGGGCTTGAAACGGTTGAGCTGGCCCGCGACGAAGCGCAGGCCCTCGTAGTGCACGCCGACCGTCAGGGCGATCAGCAGGGTATTCGCGATCCAGGTCACGGCCATCGATTTTGCCTCCGGAGCAGCCGGGCCGATCGGCGGCGGGCTTGTCGGCCCGGGGTGTCCCGGCGGGCAAGATACCGACTGGCGTGCATCGTGAATAGCGCAGCGTCAGGAGAGGCTTGCCAATTGCGCCGCCGGGCATACTGTTGACACATGATGTCCCCAGAATTTCCCCATGCCTGACGGCCGCGAAGCGCTTGGCGCGCGATTGATCGAGCGGATCGCCGATATCCCGGCGGCCGACTGGGATGCCTGTGCCGGGACGGATTTTCCGTTCGTGACGCACGGGTTTCTGCACGCGCTCGAGACGTCGGGCTCGGTCGGCGAGCGCACCGGGTGGGTGCCCCGGCATCTGGTGGTGGAGGACGCGGGCGGACAGCTCGTCGCCGCGGTGCCGATGTATCTCAAGGGCCATTCCTATGGCGAATATGTCTTCGACTGGGGCTGGGCAGACGCCTGGGAGCGCGCCGGCGGGCAGTATTACCCGAAGCTCCAGGCCTCGGTCCCCTATACGCCGGTGACCGGACCGCGCCTGCTGGTGCGCCCCGGGCCAGACGAGGCCGCCTTCCGGGACGCGGCGATTTCAGGGCTGTTGCAGGTCACCGACAAACTGGGCGTAAGCTCGCTGCATGTCACCTTCCCGACCGCGGCGGAGGCCGACCGCATGGAGGAGCTCGGGCTTGTCCGCCGGATGGGGCAGCAGTTTCACTGGTTCAACCGAGGCTACGCGACGTTCGACGATTTTCTGGCCGAGCTGTCGTCACGCAAGCGCAAGCAGATCCGGCGCGAGCGGCGCGAAGTGGCGGACGCCGGCCTGTCCGTGCGCGCGCTTACGGGCGGCGAGATTGAAGCGCGCCACTGGGACGCATTCTTCCGGTTTTATGTCGACACCTACGACCGGAAATGGGGCCAACCCTACCTCACCCGCGGCTTCTTCCAGCAGATCGGCGAGACGATGGCGGACCGGATCGTGCTGGTGATGGTGGAGCACGACGGCGTACCGGTCGCGGGTGCGCTCAATATCCAGGGCGCTGAGGCATTGTATGGCCGAAACTGGGGCTGTGCCGCCGATTTCCGCTTCCTGCATTTCGAGACTTGCTACTATCAGGCCATCGAATTTGCGATATTGAACGGCATTCAGACGGTCGAGGCCGGCACCCAGGGACACCACAAGCTGCAGCGCGGCTACATGCCCGTGCCGACCTGGAGCGCGCACTATATTCCGGATGCCGGGTTCCGACGTGCGGTGGCCGATTTCTGCGAGCACGAGCGGCGCGCGATCGAGCAGGAAATGGAAGCGCTGGCAAAACATTCGCCGTACCGGCAGGATGGCAATTCATCCACAGGTGAACGCGGTTAGCCGCGTTGGCGGTGAACGCGGATAGCCGAATTTCGAGGGGAGACTGCACGATGAAACGTCCTGGAAAAGGCACCTTGAGCTGCGTGCTCGGATTGGGTCTGGCATTCTCCGTTGCCGGCGCTGCGTCGGCGGCCCAGGACGAACTGCGCGAGCTCTGCGCCAAGGGTGCCAGAAACGGTGATGTGACGGTGTGTACGGCGGCGGCCAAGGCATTTCCCGACGACCTGACGGTTCAGAAAAATTACGGCCGGTCGCTCTACGTCAGCGGCAAGTACGCCGAAGCGGTCACCGTGTTCGAGGATCTGGCCAAACGCCAGCCCGGCAGCGCGAAGGCGCAGCTCGACCTCGCGGGCGTGCTGGCCTCCCTCAAGCAGTATCCCGATGCCGTCGGGCCGATCCGGACGGCGATCAAGCTCGCCCCCGATGACAAGATCGTCCACCGCACCGCCGTGATCGTCTTCCGCAACGCCAGGCTGGCGGAGGAAGCGTTCGCGTCTTCGGTAGCGGGCGCGGAACTCGGCGACCATCTGGCGATGTATGAGACCGCCTGGTTCCTGTTCGACGGGATCGGCACCAAAGTCGATGAGCCGGCCGGTGTCGTCTGGCTGGAAAAAGCGGCCGAGGCCGGCCACGTCTCGGCGATGAAGGAGATTGCCGAGATCTACCTCGACGGCCTCCGCGGCCAGAAGCCTGACAAGGATAAAGCCGTCAAATGGGCCAAGATCGCCCGCGCCAATCGCTATGGAAACTAGGCAGCAGTCAGCCCGCTCTCGCGGCCCCGCCCTGCCATGACGCCAGCACGTCGCTGACCTCGGCGTGTTTCAGCGGCGGACGTTCGGGGGGCGGCGCGCCGTCGATCCAGGCGGGATAGAGCGCCTGCACAACCGGGTTCTCGCCGCCGTCGCGCTGGATATTCTTGCGCGCCTCGACCTGCGGATGCCCGGGCAGTTCCTCGAACGTGACCAGCGGGTGATAGCAACAGTCGACGTCGTCGAGCAGCGCATCCCAGTGTGACAGCGGCTCGGCTTCGATCACGGCCTGCACCAGCCCGGTCAGCTCCGTCTGGGGCGCGGGCTCCCACTGGCGGGGGATCCATTCGGGATGCCCGACGGCGTTCGAGAAGTTTTCCCAGAACTTGTGCTCGATCGCGCCGAGACTGAAAAACCGGCCGTCCGCGGTCTTGTAGATCTGGTAACAGGCGACGCCGCCCGCGAGAAATCCGGTGCCGTGCCCCGGCACCCAACTGCCGCGCTGCGCCCCCATCAGGCCGACGCTCTGCCAGGACAGCACGGTCTCGGTGAGGCTCATGTCGATATACGCACCCTCCCCGGTCTTCCCCCGGCCCAGCAGGGCGGCGCAGATCGAAAGCGCGGCCTGGATCGAGCTTGCATAGTCCGACACCGGCGGCGCCTGGATGACCGGCCGCTCCAGCGTGCCCGACCCGATCAGCATGCCGCCGAGCGACATGTAGTTGATGTCGTGCCCGGCACGGAGCCTGTAGGGCCCGGTCTGGCCGAACCCGGACAGTGCACAATGGACCAGGCCCTTGTTGCGTTTTCGCAGAACATCCGGGCCAATCCCCAACCGGTCGAGCACGCCCGGGCGATAGGACTCGACCATCACGTCGGCGGCGTCGATCAGCGAAAGAAAATCCGCCTTCCCCTGCGCGCTCTTGAGATCGATCGAGACGACGGTCTTGCCGCCGTTCATCACCTTGTAGAACGGCGACAGGCCGTCGGCGTCCTGCTCACCGAGGTCGTTCATCGGGTCGCCGCTTTTGGCGCCCGGGCGGGGCGGCTCGACCTTCACCACTTCGGCCCCGAGATCGGCCAGCAGCAAGGCGGCGTATGGGCCCGGCACGAACTGGCTGACGTCGATGACGCGATAGCCCTCGAGAAATCCGAACGGCATGGGGCACTCCCTGAAACAGTTCCGGTGGCGGATACCAGCCGGCGGTCTAGCGCCGGTCAGTCTAGCGCCGGTCAGTCTAGCG
>JAJFFI010000352.1 GCA_021776755.1 Alphaproteobacteria bacterium
GGTCCACCGGAACCTGCTGTCCGGGCGGCGCACGGTCATGGTGATGGGCGGCGTCCGCGCCCTGCGCCGCGATCCCGCGGAGGGCGCAAGCATCGCCGCACGGCTCGAGAGCGGCGTGGTCGGCGACGTTCTGTCGTGCACCGGCAGCTGGTGCCGGATCGCGGCCGGCGGCCACAAGGGCTATATCCCCCGGGCGCAGCTCTGGGGTGTCTATCCGCAGGAAAAAATCGAATAACGGCCCTTCTCCTGACGCATTTTTTGCCGAAATAGGGCACTGACATACATCGCATCACACAGATCTTGTAATGGCCCGCAAAGCTTCCGGAAAATCTCCGCGCCGCACAAAGCGCGCATCCAAGGACGTTCGCCGCCCCAGGTCCGAACGCCGCCCGGCACGCCGCACCAAGGCCCGTTTCGCCTGGGTTGCGAGCATTCTGGTTGTGCTCACGCTCGGCATCGGCGGCGGCTGGCTGTGGTTCAGCCAGGACCTCCCGAGCCTCGACGGCCTGAACACCGAGCGCCGCCCGGCGATCCGCCTGCTCGCCTCGGACGGCACGCTGCTCGAGACCTATGGTGATGTCTTCGGGCGGAAGGTGCATGTGCGCTATCTGCCGAAACACGTGCCGCAGGCCGTGCTGGCCGCCGAGGACCGGCGATTCTACAGCCATTTCGGCGTCGATGCCGTCGGCCTGGTGCGCGCCATCGTCGCCAACATCCGTGCGGGTCATGTAGTGCAGGGCGGCAGCACGATCACCCAGCAGGTGGCAAAGAACCTGTTCCTGACGCCCGAACGTTCCATGAGCCGGAAGATCCGCGAAGCGATCCTGGCGCTCAAACTCGAGGCACGGTTTTCCAAGGACGACATTCTGACGGTCTACATGAACCGCATGTATCTCGGCAGCGGCACCTGGGGCATCGACGCCGCGGCCAAGCGTTATTTCAACAAGCCCGCGGAGGCGCTGTCGGTTTACGAGGCCGCCATGATCGCTGGCCTGCTGAAGGCGCCGTCGCGCTACAACCCGGCGAACAGCAAGGATCTCGCGCATGCCCGCGCGGTGCTGGTCCTGAATTCGATGGCCGACGTGGACTTCCTGACCCCGGCCCAGGCGCAGGACGCGGCCATCAAGCGCACGTCCGCCGTACGCGGCAAGACCCGTCCGGCCCAGCGCTATTTCACCGACTGGATCGTCGAACGAGTGCGTGGCTATGTCGGCAGCGGCCAGGGCGACCTGATCGTCAAGACGACGCTCGATCCCAAGCTGCAGCGCATGGCCGAGGCCAAGACCGAGAAAATCATGGCCGAAGCCGCCGAGCGCGGCGTGACCCAGGTCGGCCTCGTGCTGATGACGCCGGAGGGCGCGGTGCGCGCCATGATCGGCGGCAAGGACTACGGCGACAGCAAGTTCAACCGCGCAACCCAGGCGCTCCGTCAGCCGGGCTCGTCGTTCAAGCCCTTCGTGTATCTGGCAGCGCTTGAGGCAGGGCTGTCTCCGAACACGACCTTCACCGACGCGCCGCTCGCCATCGGCCGCTACACGCCGAAGAATTACGGCGGCAAATACTACGGCAATGTCACGCTCCGCACGGCGCTGGCGAAATCGCTCAACAGCGTGGCGGTGCGGGTCTCCGAGCAGGTCGGCCGCGACAAGGTCATCGGTGCGGCCCGCCGCATGGGCGTGACCGCGCACCTGACCGACACGCCTTCGATCGCGCTCGGCGCCAGCGACGTGCCGCTGATCGAGATGACGACGGCCTATGCGGTGCTCGCCAACAAGGGCACCGGCGTCTGGTCCTACGGTATCGAGGAAATTCGCGAGAAGGACGGCACGGCCGAGGGCCGCATCCTCTATCAGCGCCCGAACGACGACCCGGGCCGCGTCGTGCAGGAAAACGACGTCAACGGCATGAACGCGATGCTGATGAGTGTGGTCGAGAGCGGCACCGGCCGGCGCGCGCGGATCGGCCGCCCGGCCGCGGGCAAGACCGGCACCAGCCAGGAGTTCCGCGATGCCTGGTTTGTCGGATACACGCCGAACCTCGTGGCCGGCGTCTGGATGGGCAACGACGACGGCGAGCCGATGAAAAAAGTCACCGGCGGCAACCTGCCGGCGATGCTCTGGGGCGCGGTCATGAAGGAGGCGCACAAAGGCGTCGAGGTTGCCGACCTGCCGACCTACATCGCGCCCGCCGTGGTCGCCCAGACCCCGCGCCAGCCCCGCAAGTCCACGTCCCGACCCCCCAGCACCGGCAACCGCCCGCCGGTGATCAAGATGGGTCCTTAGCGACCGCGGCCCTCTTCTTCCCGACTGAAGAAGAGGTGCTTTTTTCTGTCCCCAGCAGCTTTTCCTTCCGGGGCAGGCCCCAGCGGTAACCGCCGAGGCCGCCGTCTTCGCGGATCGCGCGGTGGCAGGGGATGAGCAGCGACACGGGATTGGTGGCACACGCCCGGCCGACGGCGCGCTGGCCTTTCGGGCGGTCGAGCATCACCGCGATTTCGGAGTAGGTGCGGGTCTGGCCGCGGGGAATGTCGATCAGCGCCTGCCAGACCTGGCGCTGGAACGCCGTCGCGCGTACATCGAGGGGCAGGTCGGCATGCGGCTCCTTTCCCGACAGCACCTGCAGAACGCCATCGAGCCACCGCCCGAGCAAGGCATCGTCCCGAGCGATTTCGGCAGCCGGAAATTCCGCGCGCAGATCCTCGATCAACGCCGCATCGTCGCCGCCAAAGCCGAGGAAGCTGATGCCATGTTCGGTCGCGCTAACCAGCATGCGGCCGAGGAAACAGTCGGCCAGCGCATAACCCATACGGGCTCCGGCGCCGCCCCGGCCATAGCTTGCGGGCGTCATGCCGAGATGTGCGTGCGCCCGTTCATAGAGTCGGCTCGAAGAACCGAACCCGGCTTCATAGGCAGCCCCCGCGACATTTGCGTGATCCGGGCCATCCTCACGCACGGTCTGGCGGAACCGGTCCATGCGCCGGGTCTCGGCGTATTCGCGGGGGCTGACGCCGGTTACCGCCTTGAAGACGCGCTGCAGATGCGTCGGGCTGAACCCGGTCGCGTCCGCCAGGGCGTCGAGGCTGACCGGCGCGCCCTCGCCCGCATCGATTGCGCGGCAGGCCTTGCGCACTGCCTCGATCTTCGGATCGGCCGCGGGCGCGTCGGCCGGGCGGCACCGCTTGCAGGCGCGAAAACCCCGGCGCTCGGCTAGTTCGGGCAGCGGGTAGAAATCGACGTTGCCGCGCGCCGGCTTTCGCGACGCACAGGACGGGCGGCAGTAGATGACCGTGGTTTTGACCGCATAGACGAAGGCGCCCTCGGCACCGGCGTCGCGGGTCAGGACAGCCTGCCAGCGCGCGTCACGGTCATGCGCGGCAGGATCGGAGGCGGGGGTGGTGGTCATCGCGGTCATCATCATGCCGCGAGACTACGCCCGCCGCCACTGCCGTTCTATCCGATCCTTGCGGGGGAATTCGGCGTTCAGCCCCTGCCAGATATTTCGGCTGTCAGCCGATGCCAGAGATTTCGGCTTTCAGCCGATGCGGTGCAGCCGGGTGCCGTGGCGTTTCAGCCAGCCGCGCGGGCCCTCGACGTCCCCGGTCAGTTGCGCGACCTTGCGCCAGAAGCGCGGTGAGTGGTTCATCTCGGCCAGATGCGCGACCTCGTGGGCGACGACGTAATCGAGCACGTTTTCGGGCGCCAGAATCAGCCGCCAGGAAAACGACAGCGTGCCGGTGCTCGAGCAGCTCCCCCAGCGCGAGCGGGTGTCGGCGACCCGGATGCGGCCCGCGACCCGGCCGAGCCGCGTCGCCTTTTCCCGCACCCGAACCTCGATCTCGCGCCGCGCCTCGCGTTTCAGCCAGTCCGTGAGCCGGCGCGCCAGATGCCCGGCCTCGCCCGCGACACAGACGTCGCCGCCCTCGGTCCACACCACGCCGCGCGCGCCGGGGCGGTGACGGATACGCCGGGTCTCGCCGCGGAAGGGGAATTCGCCGCCGTCGACGAAGCCGAGTTTCGGCGGCAACGCGCCGAGACGGGCCGCGACCCACACGGCCTTCGACTGCGCGAACGCGACGCCCTCCTGCACCGAAACCGAGCGCGGCAGCACGAGCGTCACGCCATCGCTCTTTTCGTCGATGCGGAGCGCGATGCGCCGGGCCCGCAGGCTGCGGCGGACCGTCATCGGCACTTCCCGATCCCCGAGATCGAGCGCCATGGCATCGCTCAGCAGCGGCTTGACGAGGGGAGCTGCAGGTTTTCGCATATGACCTTGATATCCAGCGCCCCGGCTTGACACAAGGCCGTCGGTCCCCGGACACTTTATCCGTCCCTCACCATCCCAGCTGCCGCCGCGCAGCCCAACAGGCCCGGAGGGCCCATGGCGAAAGCCCCCCTGCTGCTCGCAATCGACCAGGGTACCACAAGCACCCGCGCGATGGTGTTTGATTCGGCGGGCCGGGCGCTCGGCCGCCACCAGATCGAGTATCCGCAGCACTTCCCCGAGGACGGCTGGGTCGAGCATGATCCCGAGGATATCTGGCAGACGACGGTGACGGCCTGCCGGGGGGCGATCGAGGATGCCGGCACGATTCCGGACGCCATCGACGCGCTCGGCATCACCAACCAGCGCGAAACCACGATCCTCTGGGACCGCGAAACCGGGAAAGCGGTCCACAACGCCATCGTCTGGCAGGACCGGCGCACGGCCGGCATGTGCCGCACGCTGATCGAGGATGGCCACGAGCCCGACATCCGGGCGCGCACCGGATTGCTGGTCGATGCCTACTTCTCGGCAAGCAAGCTCGAGTGGCTGCTCGACAATGTCGAAGGCGCGCGGGCGGCGGCCGAGAAAGGCAGGCTCGCCTTCGGCACCATCGACTGCTTTCTGCTCTGGCGGCTCACGGCCGGAAAGGTGCACGCGACCGACGCGACCAACGCGTCCCGCACGATGCTGTTCAACATCCACACCCAGGACTGGGACCGGGAATTGCTCGCACGCTTCAACATACCGCGCGCCGTCCTGCCGGAGGTCCGGGACTGTGCCGGTGATTTCGGCGCAACCGACCCGGACATTCTCGGCGCGGCGATCCCGGTGCGGGGCATCGCCGGGGACCAGCAGGCGGCACTCGTGGGCCAGGCCTGTTTCGAGCCCGGGATGGTCAAGAGCACCTATGGCACCGGCGCCTTCGTGCTGGCGAACGCCGGAACGACTCCACCAGTTTCAGAGAACCGCCTGCTGACAACCGTCGCCTACCGGCTGGGCGGTGAAACCACCTATGCGCTCGAGGGCAGCATTTTCGTCGCCGGAGCGGCGGTGCAGTGGCTCCGCGACGGGCTCGGGCTGATCGGCGATGCCGAAGAGACGGCAGATCTGGCCGGGGCCGCGCGGGACGGGAGCGGCGTAGTGATGGTGCCGGCCTTCGTGGGACTGGGCGCGCCCTGGTGGGATCCGGATGCCCGGGGCGCGATCCTCGGCCTCACCCGCGACACCGGCCGCGCCGAGATCGTCCGCGCAACCCTCGATGCCGTCTGCTTCCAGACCCGCGACCTGCTCGACGCCATGGCGGCCGACGGTGCGCCGACCGAAACCCTGCGCGTCGACGGCGGCATGATCGCGAACGACTGGCTCGCGCAACGCCTCGCCGATCTCACCGGCCTGCCCATCGACCGGCCGGCAGTCACGGAGACAACAGCGCTGGGCGCCGCCTGCCTCGCGGGCCTCGGCGCCGGGATCTACGGCTCGATCGATGACATTGCTAACACCTGGCGGTGCGAGCGCGCCTTCGCGCCCGGCATGCCGGCAGAGGCGCGCGATTCACGTTACGCCCGCTGGAAAACTGCGGTCAACAGGGTGCGGACGGAGACCGCCGCCTAGTTGTGCTTTTTGATGAAGGCCGCGACTTCGGGCTTGATGTTTTCGCGCCACTTCCGGCCGTTGAAGATGCCGTAGTGGCCGACGCCCTTTTGCATCATATGCCGCCGCTTGCCGGCGGGAAGACTTGCGCAGATGTCATGGGCAGCTTCGGTCTGGCCGACGCCCGAAATGTCATCGAGCTCGCCCTCGACCGTCATCAGTGCGGTATCGCGGATGGCGGTCGCGTCCACTTTGCGCCCGCGGCTGACCCAGGTGCCCTCGGGCAGCGCATGCTTCTGGAACACCACGTCGATGGTCTGCAGGTAGTACTCGGCGGGCAAGTCCATGACCGAGAGATACTCGTCGTAGAACCGCTTGTGCCCATCCGCGCTGTCGCCATCGCCGACGACCAGATGCTCGAACAGTTTCATGTGCGCGCCGATGTGGCGGTCCATGTTCATCGACATGAAGCCGCTGATCTGCAGGAAGCCCGGATAGACTTGGCGCATGAAACCCGGATAGCGGGCCGGCACGCGGGTGATCACGTTGCGCTCGAACCAGGCGTGCGGCCGGCTGGTGGCCATCTCGTTGACCTTGGTCGGGCTGCGGCGCGTGTCGATCGGACCGCCCATCAGCACCATCGAGGCCGGACGGCACGGATCTTTCTCTCCCGCCATCAGCGAGACCGCGGCCAGCACCGGCACCGACGGCTGACACACCGCCATGATATGGGTCTTCGGGCCGAGATGGCGCAGGAACCGGATGACCAAATCGACATAGTCGTCGAGATCGAACGCGCCCTTGAAGAAGGGGACGGTGCGCGCGTCCTTCCAGTCGGTGATGTAGACGTCGTGATCCTCGATCAGTGCGCGCACAGTCCCGCGCAACAGCGTCGGGTAGTGGCCCGACAGCGGGGCCACGAGCAACAGCTTCGGATGCTTCTTCCTGGTATCGCGCTTGAAGTGGAGCAGCGTGCAGAAATCGGTCTCGAGCACCGGCTCGATCTCGACCGCGCACTCGACGCCGTCAACCGTTGTGCTCTCGATCTGCCAGTCGGGTTTTTCGTATTGGCGCGTGGTGCGCTCGAACAGCTCGAAGCCCGCGGCCATAGATCGCCCGAGGCGCGTGTAACTGAGCGGGGAGACCGGATTGGAGAACATCTGCTGACCAACCCCGGCCATCATGCGCGCCGGCGTGAGTGCCGCTTCCCGGAGTTCGTTGAGCTGATAGAGCATTGTGTCCCCTGAAGTCGTTGTTCCGAGCCCCACCCCGATTATTTCCGCACTGCAACAGTATCGCCTACCAGAACAAGTGAGATTGCGTCATCTCACCACAAAATGTAGCCGTACGTGCGAACCGTTCCCGGCTCTGTCTGCTGCAGTGCACGCTCATGATGTTTGCACACAAATGAATTATTGCAAGTGCGAAATACGGTTATCACCTGGAAGCGTTCCAAATTCCTAGGAAAATTTATCTATGATGTGCATGAATGACCCCGCGACATTTGGCGTCGTGATCGCCCCGGCCGCGCCAAGATTTCTGCCCGCCGCATCTGCAGCGTGAAACAGAGGCTGATCGCCGTCACCGGAAACGACCGCGGCGTGATGAAACTCGTGGCCGCGCCAGGTGGCGCCGGCTTTGCCCAGCAGGCAGTCGGCGGCGAGCGTCTGCTGGCGGTAGCCGAAATGCTGGCGCGGCGTCGCGAAGGAGGTTTCGACCGGCAGCAGTCCCGCCATCCGGTGGCGCGTCCCGTCGGCATCAACCAATCCCCGGCCCATCACCATGTAGCCGCCGCACTCGCCGTAGACCGCGCAGCCGCGCCCGGCGGCCTCGCGCAACCAGGGCAGCAGCGGGGCCGCCGCGAGCCGGCCGGCATGCAGTTCGGGATAGCCTCCGGGCAGGAACACCGCATCTGTGCCCGCGCCCGGCACCTCGCCGCCCAGCGGCGAGAAAGTTCCAATCTCCGCCCCCGCCGCCCGCCAGCCGTCGAGCACATGGGGGTAGGTAAAGGCGAATGCGGCGTCACGGGCGACCGCGATCCGCTGCCCGAGCGGCGGCAGCGGCGGTTGATTTTCGGCCGCTGCTGACGGCGCTCCGGACGACACCGCGATACCGGCCAGGGCCTCGAGATTGACGGCCTTGGCCAGCGCCGCGCCGGCCCGCGCGAGAAACGTGTCGAGATCAGGGTGTTCGCCCGCGAGCACAAGCCCGAGATGCCGCTCGGGCAGATCGAGTGCGGTATCCCGGACGATCCAGCCGAGGACGGGAATCTCCGGCAGATCACCAAGCCCCGCGGCGCAGGCTTCGCGCAACAACGCACCGTGACCGTCGCTGCCCACTTTGTTGAAGATGACGCCGGCAACGCGAACGTCGGGGTGGTGCGTCGCGAACCCGCGCACGACCGCGGCGGCCGATGCCGCCTGCGCGCCCGCGTCGATCACCAGCACGACAGGCCATCCGGTGCGCGCGGCAAGATCGGCCGCGGACCCGCTGCCATCCGGGCCCGCGCCGTCGAACAGTCCCATCATGCCCTCGGCGATCACCAGGTCCCGGCCCGCGCCGGCGGCAGCGATCTCGCGGGCAATGCCGCCCGGGGACATCGCCCAGAGATCGACCGTGCGGCTGAGCGTGTCCTCGTTCTTCAGCGCGCGTGCGTGAAATCCGGGGTCGATGTAGTCGGGTCCGACCTTGCACGCCCCAACGTCGACGCCAGCATCGGTCAACGCCCGCAGCAGGCCGAGGGTGATGGTGGTCTTGCCCTGACCCGAAGCAGGGGCGGCGACGATGAGTCCCCGGACCGGCAACTCAGCTTTCGCCGGCAAGCAGCGTCCGGATGCGCTCGGCGATGCGCTCGGGATCGGTGCCGTGCCGAAAGGCCGCGCGGTACTTTCCGTCGGGGCCCATCAGATAGGTAAAGGTGGAGTGGTCCATCTGGTAGTCGTCGCCGTCGCCGGCCTTGGCGTAATAGACCTTGTAGGCCTTCGCCGCCTTCGCGATCTCGGCGTCGTTGCCGGTCAGCGCCACCAGCCGCGGATGAAACAGCGCGGCATACTCCTTGAGCACCGCCGGCGTGTCGCGGGCGGGATCGATGGTGATGAAGACCGGAGTGACATTTTTCGCGGCGGGCCCCAGCAGATCAAGCACCTGGGTCATCGCCTGCAGGCCTGTCGGGCAGAAATCCGGGCAATGGGTAAA
>JAJFFI010000353.1 GCA_021776755.1 Alphaproteobacteria bacterium
TCATGGCTCGCCTGGTGGCGCGGCCGATCTCGCTCGCCGTGACCCGGCGGCTGGCCGGCACGCCGGTTTCCGCCAATGCCATGACCGTGTTCAGCACTTTCGTCGGGTTGGCGGGCGCGCCGTTTTTCCTGTCATCGAGCCCTGGGCTTCAGGTCATCGGCGGGCTGTTGTTCGCGGCGCACTCGATCCTCGACGGCTGCGACGGAGAGCTGGCGCGTTTGCGGTTTTCAGAATCGCGGTTCGGTGGGCTGCTGGATTTCTGGGGCGACAACCTTGTCCATGTCGCGGTTTTTTCCTGCATGGCGATCGGCTGGAGCCTCGCGACCGGGGCGATTTGGCCGTTGCTGTTGGGTTGCTCCGCGGTGCTCGGCACCATCGGTTCGGCAGGCTTCGTGCACTGGCACACCATGCGCCGCTCATTGCGCGCCGAAGGCGGCGGGCCAGTTTTCACATCAGTTGCACAATCCTCGAAATCGCGCATGTCAGCCATCATGGACGGGCTGGCCCGCCGCGATTTCATCTATCTGGTCCTGCTGATGTCGGCGTTTGGCAAGTCGGCGTGGTTTCTGGTCCTGACCGCCGTCGGTGCGCCGGTGTTTTTCGTCCTCCTCCTGTGGGTCGCCTATCGCGAGAACAAGACTGAAAGCGAAGGAATGTCATGAATGAAATGAACTTGAGTAATTCCAAGAGAAATCGTGACATTGCCCCCGCAAAGGGGCGGTTGGGCGTTCTGTTGCCAGGCATGGGGGCGGTTGCCACGACGCTGATTGCCGGTGCCCACTTGGTCAAGAAGGGTTTGGCCGAACCGATCGGGTCGTTGACCCAGATGCAGAAGATCCGGATCGGCAAGCGCACCGAACCCCGCGCGCTCCCGATCAAGGAACTGGTCCCTCTGGCCGAGCTTCGCGATCTGGTATTCGGTGGCTGGGACATTATCCCGGATAACGCATACGAGACGGCATGCAATGCGGGGGTTCTTGGCCTGGATGTCCTCTCCGGAGTCCGCCAGGAGCTTGAGTCGATAAAGCCGTGGCCCGGCGTTTTCGAGCAGGCCTACGTGCGGCGGCTGGCCGGCACCCATATCAAGACAGGCGAATCCAAGATGGCGTTGGCCGAAGCCCTTATGGACGACATCAAACGGTTCCTCGCCGACAACGAACTTGAGCGCGCGGTGATGGTCTGGTGCGGCTCGACAGAAGTCTATTCGGAGCCGGGACCCGTTCACCAGACGATTGAGGCCTTCGAGCAGGGATTGCGCGACAGCGCGCCCGAAATTCCACCATCCATGATCTATGCCTATGCGGCGATCATGTGCGGTGTTCCCTGCACGAACGGCGCGCCGAACCTGTCGGTCGACATCCCCGCGCTGACCGAACTGGCCGATAAGCGCAAGGTGCCGATCGCAGGAAAGGATTTCAAGACCGGCCAGACGATGATGAAAACCATCATAGCGCCGGGGCTGAAGGCCCGGATGCTGGGCCTCGAAGGCTGGTTTTCGACAAATCTGATCGGCAACAAGGACGGCGAAGTTCTGGACGATGAGGGTTCGTTCAAGGCCAAGGAGGTTTCAAAATCCCAGGTCCTGGAGGCGATCCTTCAGCCTGATCACTATCCCGATCTTTACGGCGATTTTTATCACAAGGTCAGGATCCAGTATTACCCGCCCCGCGGGGACGCCAAGGAGGGATGGGACAATATCGACATCACGGGCTGGCTCGGTCAGCCCATGCAAATAAAAGTCAATTTTCTGTGCAGGGACTCGATCCTGGCCGCGCCGATCGTGCTCGATCTCATTCTGTTCATGGACCTCGCGCAACGCGCCGGCATGTCAGGCATCCAGGAATGGCTGTCTTTCTATTTCAAGGCGCCGATGGCGCTGCCGACGCTGAAACCCGAGCACGATCTGTTTATCCAGCACCTGAAATTGACCAATACCCTGCGAATTCTTGCCGGCGAGGAGCTGCTTAATCACTCGGGGCTCGACTATTACGAGGATGAACGTGTCGGCGCGCTTTGACGGCGGAGTGAGGGGGCAGCGATGAGGGACCGGCATTCGGGAGGTGGCGGCGACATCGGCCCCTATCCAGTCGAATTGTTTCCATTGGTCCGCCATCTGTCGTTCTGGTCGACCAGATTGCTCTATCGAACACCCGTGACGCCGAACCAGATCACGGCGGTTTCGTTGGTGTTCGGATTGGCGTCGGCGGTGATGTTTCTTGTGGGCGGTTATCGGGCAGCCTTGGCAGGGTCGGGGTTGCTGCTCATTTGTTATGTGCTCGACAACAGCGATGGCGAAATCGCCCGGATCAAGAACCTCTCCTCCAAGTTTGGCGAGCGCTTCGACACATTCGTGGATTGGGTCGTACATGCCGCCCTGTTTCTGGCGCTTGGAGCAGTGGTCAGCCGAAGCACCGGACAGGATATCTGGCTCTGGTTTGGCGTGCTCGCCGCGATTGGCGGAACCATCAACTATGGGCTCGATACACTCCGCGATACCGGCGCAAGAATATTCGCGGGCCAGGAACGGATGGTCGAGGATGGTCCTGGCGCATCGAAGGCAGACCGAACGGCTTACGCATCGCGCGTCCTTCGCACCGATTTTTGCTTCATCGTGCTTGCGCTGGCGCTGGCCGATGTCATGTGGTTGCTGCTGCCGGCTGCAGCCATCGGAGCGCAGGTCTACTGGATGCTCCAGTTCGCCAAGGGTTTCCGCAGGCATCACGTTTAGGACACAGGTGTATGACGAACGTTTGGCGACTCTTCTTTCTCCTGCTCGGTCTGGGACTGCTTGCGTTTGTCGTTGTGCAGGTGGACCTGAGCGCCGTTCTCACCCATGTCGGCACTCTCGGTTGGGGCATGGCTGCGGTTCTGTTCGTGTATTTCCTGGCCTTCCTCGCAGATACATTCTCATGGCAACTGCTGGTCAAACCGGTTCGCCTCGAATGGAGATGGCTTTATGCGCTCTGGAAGGTGCGGATGGTCGGCGCCGCGGTGAACCGGTTGACGCCGCTCATCGGTCTCGGCGGCGAGGCCGTCAAGGCGGTCTTGTTGAAAAAGGTCCATGGCGTCGATTTCACCGAAGGAATCGCGTCTCTGATTGTGGCGAAGACCACCAACCTGATCGCGCTGATGGTCTTTCTGGCCGGTGGACTGATTGTCACGTTCAGCCTCGAGCGCATGCCGCAGGGATATGAAACGGTTATCTACGCCGGCTTTGCGGTCTTGGCTATTGGCATCGCGACGGTTTTCGCGATCCAGCGCGCGGGTCTGAGCTCGGCACTCGGCGGATGGCTCTCCCGGTGCCGGTACGGACGGCGGCTCGCCGGGCTCGTTCATCATATTGAACGCCTCGACGAACGGCTGATCGAAAGCTATTCGCGCGATCGCGCAAGATTTGGCCTGGCCTTCCTGCTGACGTTGGCCAACTGGATGTTGGGAGTCGTCGAACTCTATTTGATATTCTGGTTTTTTGGCAATCCGGTTTCAATGGCGGAAGCTTGGGCCATTGAGGCCATTTTCGAACTGGTCCGCGCAGGCGCCTTCTTCATTCCCGCCGGCATTGGGGCCCAGGAAGCGGCACTGGTCTTGATTGTCGCGCCGATCACCGGTCAGCCATCGCTCGGTCTGGCAGTGGCGCTGGTACGACGCGCTCGCGAAGTCGTATGGATTATCTGGGGCGGGGCGATTGGGTGGTGGTACTCGAGGGTCATCCCGCAATCCCCTCGCCTGCATTCCATGAAGCCCAATGCGTAACCCTGTGATCTGGCCGCTTGGGCCGCTGCTTGCCCGATGGGTAATTGCGATCCAGGCCCATGCGCTCGCCGTCGTCTTGACGGCGTTTGCTGCGACGATCGCGCTGGTCGCCTATACGGTCGGAAATCTCGGCATCAATACCGACACCACCAGCATGCTGTCGCCAGAGTTGCCGTTTCTCAAGACCTATCAAGACTATAAGAATGCGTTCCCGCGATCCGGCAATGTCATCACGATTGTTATTGATGGCGATAGTCCCGAGCGTGCCGAGGCCGCTGCGATGGGTCTCTCAGGCGCTCTGGCGCAGCGTCGCGATCTATTCGACTCGGTATTCTACGCGCGGGGGCTGCCGTTCTTCAGTCGAAACGGCCTCCTGTATCAGGACATCGACAAATTAAGGGAACTATCTAGACGTCTCGTCGAAACCCAGTTTCTGTTGTCCACATTGGCGCAGAACCCAAACCTTGCGGGACTGTTCGACGTGCTTGGCCTGGCAATCGAAAAGGGCGGTGAGAGCAAGTTTATGGCCGCACGCCTCGACCCTCTTCTTGCCGCCATGGCCAAGACCGCAAATGCTCAGGTCGCCAACCAAACTGATGTCATGTCCTGGCGCAAGCTGATGTTTAATGCGACCGACGACACTCGGCGGTTCATCCAGGTTCGGCCCAATCTCCAGTTTTCGGCACTCCAGCCCGCGGGAAATGCAATCGAGGGGATCCGCCGGATAAGCCGGGAACTCAGTCTGGTTCCGGAAAAAGGGGTTCGGGTACGCCTCACCGGGTCACCGGCCATGGCTCACGAGGAACTCAACAGCGTCCGCCGCGGCGCCAAGCTCGCAGGGATTATTTCCTTTGTATTGGTCGCTGCAATCGTCTTGATCGGAATGCGCTCGTTCCGCCTGGTCTTGGCGACGCTGGCGACCCTGCTGGTCGGGCTGATCTGGACAGCGGCGTTTGCGACTGCGGTGATCGGCCACCTGAACCTGATGTCGGTTGCATTCGCCGTGTTGTTTATCGGCCTAGGTGTCGACTTCGGCATTCATTTCGGATTGAAGGCACAGGAAGAATTCAGCCGGGACAAGGACAGGGCACGGGCACTTCGCAACACGGCCGAGGCGGTTGGCGTGGCAATGATCGCCTCTGCCTGCGCCGCCGCCGCCGGATTCTTCGCCTTTGTGCCCACCGAGTACACTGGATTGTCGGAACTCGGTATTATTTCGGGCTTTGGTGTGCTGATCGCGCTGGTCGCGAACCTGACGATACTGCCGGCAATCCTTTCACTTATCGGGACCGGTAGTGGATGGACCTACGAGAAGGCCGGGGTCGCCCTTGCAGCTACCAAATTGATACACAATCACAGCCGCTCTCTGGTCGTGGGTTCTGCCGTGCTTGGCGTGGCGGCGCTTTTTCTTTCGCAACACCTCCGCTTCGACTACGACCCGATGCGTCTGCGCGATCCGGGCACCGAGTCGGTGGCTACGGCAATCGAACTTACGCGTGACAATGATCGGCCCGTCTACACGATTGACGTTCTGCGCAGCAGCATCGCCGATGCGGACCTGCTGTCCCGGCGGCTCGAGGAGTTGAAAGTTGTAGATCGCGTGGTCACTCTTTCTAGTCTGGTGCCCCGGGATCAAGCGGCAAAACTCGACATCATCGCCGACACGAGCTTGTTTCTGACCCCGGTCCTGCTGGCCTCGACGGGTGGCAAGCCCGTTTCGCCTGAAGCACGCCAGGAGGCATTCGAGAAAATCCGAAGCAAGATCAAGGCCGGTATTCAGCCGGGGCAGGTGCTGGCCATGTCGGCTGAGGCCCACCGCCTAGCCGCTGCGCTAGACCGTTTTGCGGCTGCAACTGGATCCTCACCGGCGGCGCTCGCCGAAATGGAACGGCGGCTACTCGCAAACTTGCCCCCGCTACTCTCGTCGTTGCGCGCAGCCATGGAGGCGGAAACCGTGAAGCTGGACGATGTTCCGGTCGAGTTGCGCGAGCTCTATCTTGCGACCGACGGGCGGGTGCGGATCGAGGTCTTTCCTGCCGAGCGCGTAACCGAAATTGCGGCGTTGCAGCGGTTCGTTGCCGCTGTGCGAAGCGTCGCCGCCGAAGCGACCGGGGCGCCGGTGGTCATTTTCGAAACCGGAAACGCCGTGGCGGCCGCCATGGTGCAGGCTTCGGTCACCGCATTCGCGGTTCTCGCGCTGGTGTTGCTGGCCTTCCTGCGCAGCGTGACTGGCGCTTTCCTGGTTCTGGCGCCGCTTGCACTGGCCGGCGGGCTCACCGGCTCAACCATGGTTGCGCTCTCGCTGCCGTTCAATTTTGCGAATGTCATCGTTCTGCCATTGCTACTTGGCCTTGGCGCCGCGAGCGGAATCCATCTGGTAATGCGCGCGCGTGGCATGCGCGCGGGCCGGCCGGTAATGGGAGAAACCACACCGCGCGCCGTCCTGCTGAGCGCCCTGACGACAATCGGTTCGTTCGGAAGCCTGATCGTCTCTAGCCACCGTGGCACGGCCAGTATTGGCGCGCTCCTGACCATTGCCATTGTCTTCACTCTGGTCTCCACGTTGCTTGTCCTGCCAGCGCTCATGCACTGGGTTTCATGGCCACGGCCAAACCAGACGGCGTGATATTTCTGGGAGCGTTGTCACGTTCGCCGCGGTTGAAGCGTGATAATTCGATGCCACCACAACCTCGGGTAGCGGCGGTTGCGTCGAGCCATACGCCAGCGATATCGACGTTAAAACCCTTCATTGTGCTCTCGAAATCAGGTGCCGTTGAGGTTTGAAAAGCATGGTCAGAAAAACACGACCCAGCGGACGGTGTCGCCGGCGGAGACGACGATCTTCTCGCCCGCTGAAGCGCAATGTCGCTGACTTGTTCGGGCGCGGTGTAGAGCTAATAGAGCGCCCCTTCCCTGTAGGGATAGATCTGGATGGTGTTGATAAAGCCGCCCGCGCTTGGTTCGACCGCGGCGGCGTTGGCATTGACCACGCGATCCTACAGTGGTCGGTGGTCTTCGGCGCGCATCGCCCGCTCGCCGGGTGCCGGCCGTACGCGACTTCAACTTTGCCCTGATGCTCCGCGAAATGAACCGCCTCGCCGACAAGTTGGGCGTGCCGGAATTCATTCGCAGCTGAGCGAAAACCTTCGCGACCGCCACGGAAGATTGGCGTCCCCTAGGGGAGTCGAACCCCTGTTTCCGGCGTGAGAGGCCGGCGTCCTAGGCCACTAGACGAAGGGGACACTGGAGGCGCGCGGCCCTGTGGGGCGGGGCGCGCCGGGTGCGTTCGCGTGGCGGAAGCGGCCCCGTATACAGCACCTCGCGGGCCGGGTTCAAGCGTTGATCCACCCGAACGCCGGCACGGCGCTATTTCTTCGTGTGGGCGTCGATGATGCCGATGGTCTTGCCGGTCTCGAGATCGACGACGATGACCTGTTCGCGCTCGTCGGGCAGGCGCACCGTGATCAGCGCGCGGCCGCCGCCGGTCGAGGTCTGCTTGATCACCGTGCCCTCGGGCAGGCC
>JAJFFI010000354.1 GCA_021776755.1 Alphaproteobacteria bacterium
TATAAGCGGCGCATCCACGCGCCGCCCGGCGAACTTCCGGCCCAGGACGAACTGGCCCAAGATACACCGACACATGACAAGGGGAAAAAATGAACTACAAACGTATCGAATTCGCACCGGAAGCCTTTGACGGGCCGAGCGCCACCGTGCGCTTTGCGGGGCCTGCCTATCGCCGGAAACCGGCCGCGCAATTCAAGGACCGTCCGCCGACGATGTCCCCGCGCCAGGCGAATTTCTACCGCAACCTGATCCGGCTGGCGCAGGCCTGCAAGGGCGAGGTGCTGCCGGTGGATTTCGAGACGCTCGACGGCCGCCGCATGTTCCTCGACCGTGGCTGCATCAAGATCGCAGAGGAGGCCGGCTTCATCGGCAAGCTGAAGAACGACCGCAGCGGTCAGGTGAGCGAGATCACCCTGAAATGGAAAGTCTCGCCGCCGAAGGAGCCCGAGAAAAAGCCCGCCCCGGCCAAGGCGGCAAAGAAGAAATAGCCGGCCCGCGAACGGACGCGTCCACAACGTATTTTCACGAGCCAAGTCAGCTCGTACCGGATGACGGCGGTCATCGTGGGGCGGTGAAGTTGTCGCGTCTGATTTTTCGGCCGCCCGTTCCGGCACTGCGGAACGCGGGACCTAGTGGACCAGATTGCCGTCGGACGCCGGGGCGGCGTTGCCCTGGGCGCGGGCACGGAGGGCGGCAAGGCGCGACTGGCGCTCCTCGCTGGAACCGCGAGCACCGCCGGCGGCGGCCTGCAGGCCGCCTCCGTTCGAAGCACCGTTGCTGGGACCGTTGCCGGGACCGTTTCCTGCGCCGTTCGCCTGGCTCGGCATGAGTTGCTTGACCTCGGCCGCGTGGTCGCCGTCGGTCTGGTGCAGGGCGCGGACCAGCACCTGGTCGAGGCTGAAGAACTTGGCTTTTTCCAGATAACGCGGGCGGATGCCGGAGAAATCGAACTTGCCGATGAAGTTGCCGTCCTCGTCCTCGCGCTCAAATTCGTAGTTGAAGAGATCCTGGGTCAGGACCGTGTCGCCATCCATGCCCACGATCTCGGTGATGTGCGTAATGCGGCGCATGCCATCGCGCTGGCGGCTCACCTGGACAATGAGGTCGAGGGCCGAGGCGATCTGGGTGCGCACGGCCTTGTGCGGCAGGTTGTAGCCAGCCATCGCGATCAGGTTCTCTAGCCGCGTCAGCGCCTCGCGCGGGTTGTTCGAATGGATGGTGCCGAGCGAGCCGTCATGGCCGGTGTTCATGGCCTGCAGCATGTCGACACATTCCGGGCCGCGGACCTCGCCGAGGATGATGCGGTCGGGACGCATGCGGAGCGCATTCTTCACGAGATCGCGCATGTTGATCTCGCCGTCGCCCTCGAGGTTCGGCGGGCGCGTCTCGAGGCGCACCAGGTTGGGCTGGGCGAGCTTGAGCTCGGCGGCATCCTCGATGGTCACGATGCGCTCGGTAGGATCGATGGTTTCGGAGATTGCGTTGAGCAGCGTGGTCTTGCCGGAGCCGGTACCGCCGGAAATCAGGATATTGCAGCGCGAGCAGCCGGCGACCATCAGGGCGACGCCCATTTCCGGTGACATGTTGCCCTGCTTGACCATCTTCTCGAGGGTGATGCGCTTTTCGGAGAACTTACGAATCGAGATCGACGGGCCGTCAAGCGCCAGGGGGGGGATGATAATGTTGACGCGGGAGCCGTCGGCGAGCCGGGCGTCGACCAGCGGGCTCGACTCATCGACCCGGCGGCCGACCCGCGAGGCGATCCGGACGCAGGTGTTGAGCACGTGCTGGTCGTCATGGAACGTGATGTCGGACTCGACGATCTTGCCGTGGCGCTCGACAAAGATGCGCTTGGCGCCGTTGACCATGATGTCGGTCACCGCCTCGTCCGCGAGCAGGGGCTCGAGCGGGCCGAGGCCGATCATGTCGTCGACCAGCCGCGTGACGAGGTCGCGCTGCTCGGTCATGTTCAGGTTGATGCGCTGCTCGACGAGTATTTCGCCGACGATCTCGTTGATCTGCGCGGTCAGTTCCTCGCGCGGCAGGGTCGCCGCCTTGGCAAGATCGAGCACTTCCATGAGCGCGTTCTGCACGCGGCCCTTGGTTTCGAGCACGATGTTGCGTTGTTCGAGGGAAGGTTTTTCCACCGCCTGGCTGCGGTTCTGGGTCATCCGCGACAGCTGACCGCCGGCCCCGCCATTGTCCGGTGCGGGCTGCCGGTTGCCGCCAAGCTTGAGGCGCGGCGGCTGCGACGCGGAACTTGCGAGTCCGTTGCCCTGGCCGCTCGCGGCGCCATTGGGAGCGGCGGCGGGCGCAACACCGCCCTGGCCCGCGGGCTGTCCTGCCCTGCCGAACCCGGCACCTTGCGCTTGCTTGCCGTTACCCGTCAACATATGTCTCGCCTTACTCCCGCGGCTGTCCCGCCGCCTGTCCCCGTAGCGTGTTTCTGTGCCGTCATGCGGGCGTTCTGGGCATCGGACCCCTCCACGGCCCGTGGGTCGCGCAATAATCTAGCGCCAAAATGCCTAATAAGAGATAAATGGATCAGTGAACCCCCAAGCAAATAAAACCAAATTAAACTGCTTACTTTCTTTTTAGTTCATTTGTATTTGAGTAATGATTACGACGAATTTCGTTAATAAACTCTTTATACTGATCTTCGCAAAGTAAAAGCCCAACGAAAACAAAGATCTCGCAGGCACCAGCCTCGCGCAGGCACGAAAAACCCCGCGCCGCCAAGGCGGATCGCGGGGTTTCGCGTAACAGTTGGCGCGATTTGCGCGCCTATGAAGCCCGGTCAGCTGGCGCTGGCGACCTTCTTGGTCTCGTCATCCTTGGCGCCTGGCGACGCGGGATCCTTGGCGCCTGGCAACGCGGGCGGGCTGCCGGCTGGTTTCGACGCGGCAGGGGCGGCCGATGCCGGAGACCCGGCGGCCTTGACCTTGCGGCAATTGCCTTCGAAACGGGCGCCGGTCTCGATTTCGATCGACTCGGTCACCGTGATCTCGCCCTGGACGTCGGCCGAGCGCGTCAGCGTGACCCGGTCAGCCTCGGCATTGCCGTCGAACGTGCCGCTGACCACCACGGTCTTGGCCTTGACCGTGCCTTTCAGCGTGCCGTGCTCGCCGACCACAACGGTGTGGCAGTCAACCTTGCCGTCGACGAGGCCTTCGACGCGGAGCTCGCCCTCGCCCTTGAAATCGCCCTTGATCGAAATGCCGTCGCCGATGGTCGATACCGATCCGACCGACGGGCGCGGCGCGTTCGCCGCAGCGGCACTGGGCGCGCGGGGTGTGCTGGGTGCGGGGGGCGGCTGCATCTGGGGCTGGCCCGGCTTCGCTGCGGACGCCGGCTGTGATTTGTCGTTTTCTGACTTGAAGAACATGGATCCCTGCCTTTCGGGCTCTCTTGTCGGGTTTCGTCCCTGGACGGTATTTGCAACGGCAGGTAGTCCCGCTTCCCCTGGCACATGGGACTCCTGCTTGACGGCAAGTTTTCGCAGACCGGATACGGACGGTCAACCGCGAAAATCAGCAATCAATCCGAAATAAGCATATAGTGTCTGATACTTAGCAAACGCTTAACCCACCCCGGAAAGCGCGGAATCGATCGCCTGCGCGATTTTCTCCGAACCGGGCTCGACCGCCGAAGGCCAGGTCCCGGCGAGCGCACCGCCGGGGTCCAGCAAGTATTTGTGAAAGTTCCATTTCGGCAGGTGTTCCTCGCCGAGTTGTGCGGCGATCCAGACGTAGAACGGGTGCCGGTCGGCGCCGACAATGGCGACTTTTGCCGTCATCGGGAAGTTGACGCCGAACCGGGCATCGCAGAATTCCGCGATGGTTGATTCGGACCCCGGTTCCTGCGCGCCGAAATCGTTGCAGGGCACGCCGAGGACGACCAGGCCCCGGCTGCCCCGGGCGTCTGAAAGCGTCTGCAGTCCCGAATATTGAGGCGTATAGCCGCATTCGGACGCCGTGTTGACCACCAGCACGGCCTTGCCGGCAAAGTCCGAGAGCGGCAGATCGCCGCCGCCGAGGGCGGTGAAGGACAGGTCGTGGGCGGAGGAAGTGTCGGACATGGTGCGGCCTGTTCTGGCGGAAAATGTCGTTAGGGCGGGTTGGCGTTGCTGAAGGTTAAGCCAGGCGCGGCCGGAGCGCTATACTGCGCCCCATGACCCCTGACACCTCAAACGGCGATCTCCGTATCGTCACCCTGATCCCGAGTGCGACCGAGATCGTG
>JAJFFI010000355.1 GCA_021776755.1 Alphaproteobacteria bacterium
AACTCGTCCGCGCGCTCGCCAACCTCGGCGCCAACGCGGCCGAGGCCGGGGCGGGCTGTGTGCGCTTTGTCGGCTCCCGCGAGAACGGCCGCGAGCTGCTCGAGGTCGTAGACGACGGTCCCGGGCTGCCGGCCCTTGCGCAGGAAAACCTGTTCCGCGCGTTTGCCGGGTCGGCACGGGCTGGTGGCACCGGGCTCGGCCTGGTGATCGCCCGCGATGTCGCGCGCGCCCACGGCGGCGATCTGGTGCTGGTCGAAAGCCGTGCCGGTGGCACCCGGTTCCGGCTCGACATTCCGGCCGACGAGGGATCCTGATCCGATGCACCACGACGACATGATGCGCCTCGGCGTCATCGGAACGCTGATCGCCTCGGTTTTCTGCTTCACGCCCGTGCCCGAAATCTTCCTCGAGCATTTCGGCGTTCCGGTGGATCCGCAGCTGCTCGCCTGGATTTTCTATCCCGTACTGTTCCTTGCCGGCGCCGTGCTGGTCTACGGCGCCTGGAAGAAGGAAGTGGCGCGGAAGTCCGAAGGGGAAGGCGGGCCCGATGATGCCTGAGTCCGATGGCCCATGAGAATACCGCCATCGTCGACATCGAGGCTCCCGTTGAGGACGTCTTTCGCTGGATTTCCGAACCGGACTGCCGTGTCCGCTGGATCTCGGGCCTGATGTCGTCGACCGGGACCACCGCAACCGGCTTCACCGTCGGCGCCGGATTCCTCGAGGTCATGGACCTCGGCGGGCGGCGTTACGAGCTCGACGTCATCGTCTCCTCGGTCGAGGCCCCGCGGCATCTGGGTCACGTCATCGCCGCCCACGGCGCTTTCACCACTGAGGCGACGTATCGCCTGAGCCACGAAGGCGGCACGACCGGCGTCGAATTCAGCCAGTTGACCACCTATCACCACTGGATCGCCCGCTTCCTCGGCCGCTTCATCACCCGCGGCAGCCAGCAGAAGATCGACCACGACCTCGCAACGCTCAAGCAGTTGCTCGAGGACGGCTGAGGCATCTGGCTGCCGGCCGTTAAGGTCCGCTTCACCCTAATTTGAGCAAATATTTACCGGGCGCCGGTAGGGTAAACGCACCCCCCGTCCGGGTCCGTCAGGGCCAGAAACTGATAGGCCAGGATGCCACTCGCACCGGACGGCGGGCGGGAAAGGCAGCCAGCCATGTTGCGAAATCTCAAAAGCGCGTTGCGCAACCACTCGAACGACAATTCCCGCGTGGCGTCTCGCGGCCGCCGGCCTGCCGCCGCAATCTCGTCTGACGTGGCTCCGGTATCGGCGCGCTGGCCGGCCGATGGCCACGCCGTCGCACTCGCCGCCGCAGTCCTCCGGGTCAACGAATTCGAGTTTTTCCGCCTTGCCTGGCGCCGCTGGCATGGCACGGACGGGGGCGAACGGGATCTGGACCGGGCCTTCGGCCAGTTCCTCCGCACCGCGACCGCACCCGTCTGGGCCCGCCAGATGTCGCGGGACGTGATCGACCGTGCCCGCGCCGGCAACCTCGATCCAACAGAGTTCGGCGCGGCCCCTCCCGCCGCCCCCGAAGACCCGGCCCGCATCCGCGCGCTCAACGACATCTTCTGGCTGCTCACCGCAGGCGCCGTCTATGCCGTGCTCAGGATCGGCGGGATGTGATCGAGGTTATGTCGCCCGCTGCGCATCCAGGTCAGACTTTTCCCGCGTATGTTTCAGTATACGGAGCCGGTTATTCGCGATGAAAGCCATGACCACGATTTTCGCCGATGTGAAAGTGCTCGTCGAAGCCCGTCCGGCCGACATGCTGGCCTTCGAAGAGGCGCTTGCGCTGATGGGTGTGCGCGAGTTCGAGTTCTTCCGCATTGCCTGGCGCGAATGGCACGGCGCGGATGCCGAGCCGAAAATCATTGAACAATCCCTGATGGCCTGCCTTTACGCGCAGGAGACCCCGCCCTGGGTGCGCTACCTCGTGCGCCGGGTGAACGAGGATGCCGAAATCGGGGTATTCGACCGCCGCCGCTATGGCCTGCCGGCGGCGCGGCCCGATCCGCTGGAGACGGCGCTCGACTGGCGCTGGTCCTTTGGCCTGATGGCCGCCGCCATGCTGATCATCTTCTTCGTGTTTCCGTTTTTGCGCAGCGTTCTCGGCCTGGTGTAAGGTTTGCCGGAATAGCTGGCCCAAAAATAATTGGCCCAAAAATAATTGGCCCAAAAATAATTGGCACGGAGACACGGCCCTATGACCGAATACTGGGTGATCGGCGGCGAATACACCGACACGACCTTCGAGACCATCGCCGGCGGCGGCAAGCCCGACGAGCACGGGCCCTTCGAGAGTCACGAGGCGGCGCGCCAGAAATGGGCCGCCCTCTCGATGGCCGATGTCGACAACGCCCATGCCCGCTACAGCGTCGTCAAGAAAGGTTCGGCGTCCTTCTGGGTGGTCGGCGGCGTCTACAAGAGCACCGAGTTCCAGGTTCCGGCCGACGGCGGCCAGGAGGAACGCCTCGGGCCATTCGACAGCGAAGACGAGGCGATCGCCGTGTGGCGCGCCAAGGCAATGGAAACCGTCGACGACGCCCACGCCCGCTACCGCATCGAGCAGGTCTGAGGCGGAGGGGCCGCAATCCATGTCCGCGTTCGACGACCGCCACCTTGATGACGACACCCGCACGGTGCTCGAGGCCTGCCGTCTGCTCGACATTCGCGAGATCGATTTCTTCCGCCTGTCATGGCGCCGGTCCGTCGGCGGCGCCCCCGACGAGCGGATGATCGAACGCGCCTTTGCAAACTACATGTTCGGCCACGGTGCGCCGGCCTGGGTGCGCCAGACCGGCCGCGAGGTCGTGCAGCGGGCCGCCGAAGACCGGCTCGACCCGCTCGATTTCAGCGCCCGCCGGTTCCAGCCCCACGAGGCGCCCATCCCGCGCGGGCACATGATCGTGGCAGGCTTCAGCATTGTGGCACTCGGGTTCGTCGCCCTCCTCACCTGGCACGCTTCGAACGATCGCCCCGGCGCGCTCCGCGCGCAATGCCGGGACGCCAACGGCGGCATGGGCTTCATCGAGAAAATCGCCCAGCTCCAGACCGGCAAGGCCGACCCCTTCAATTGCTCGAAATTTCGCTGACGCGGTTCGCTGGCCCGGGCGCCGGGCGTCTAACCGGTCTCCACGATCGGCTGGGCCAGGATCCACAGGCTGATCATCGTATAGCCGACCATCAGTCCCATCATCGGGATCTGGCTTCGCAGGGCGGCGCGGGGATCGGGATAGACCCGCATCGCCATCAGATGCGCCAGCACGACGGCGATCATGTGTCCGATGACAATCGAGGCGATTGAGAGAATCCAGACGAATTTTGCATCGACGATCCCGATGTCGATGAAATAGATCCGGGTGTTGAACAGGTCCCAGCCGAACCCGAACGGATCCGAGATCAGCGGGATCGCATATTGCCCGGCGATCAGCAGGAACGAGAGATAGTGCGCCAGGTGATAGGCGATGGCGATCGGCATCAGCGTCAGCACAAACCACCCGGCCAGTTCGGCCCCCGCCAGCTTCTCCGCGGCAAGTCCCTGTCCGCCCGCCGATGCCTGCATCAGCCGGACAACACCCCGGTAGGTCAGCCAGAAGATCGCAATGATCAGAAGCAGGCCCGCGGTATAGATGACCGACAGCATCATCGCCTCGTCCGGATGCGGCTGACCGAGGACGCCTGTCGTCCCGCCGCCGCTGCCGGTAACTGTCAGATAGAATTCCCACAGTCCGGACACGATGCCGGACCAGAACGGCGTCTCGGTCAGGCCGTCGAAGGTCACGACCGCGAGCATGGCCAGGACGAACACCTCGCCCGACCGGGACACCGGCCGGTTCGTGAGCAGGCCCGCGGCCCAGGGCCGCAGCCATAGATGCGCCCGCCCGCCGGTGGTCTCGCCATGCAGCGGCGCGAACCGCGCGGCAAACCCGAAGAAGACCGAGAACGTCTCGCCGCCCGCGCACCACGCGCGCCTGCCATAAACCGCCATCCCCGCCCAGGTAATCGCCGAATAGGCAAGCACCAGCAGGGCAATCGCGCGCGGGTGTTCGCTCAACGGCCAGACCAGTTCGACCCAGGCGTAGACGAGGAACAGCACGACGGCCGGCCATCGGCCGCACCGCTCTGGCCACGGGCGCGGCGGGTGCCGCCGCGGGAACAGCATCCCGGCCCAGAGCGCCAGCGTATTCCACGGATTGAGCAACGCCCAGAGGTTGCCCACGAGGGCCGCCAGAAAGGACATCCCCACCCCGAAGATCACCCAGACGGCGACCGGCGCGATATTCTTGAAAATATCCTGGTTGCCGAACAACCCGGCGGCGATCACCAGCAGAAAAACCGCCACCCCGAAGAGCCGCGGAATCGCGCGGACCGCCGGATGGGCAATCCAACGGAGCGCGGCGGGCTGCAGCAGGTCGTATCGGAAGCGCCCGTTCCCGGCCGGGGCGCGCCGGCCGACCGCGATCATGATCAGGAATGTCAGTCCGACGGCAAGCCCCGCGCCGGTCAGATAGAGCGGCAGCGGGATCGGCAGGTCGTACCGCGCGCCGAAGCCGTGGGCCCGGGCCGCGGTTGACCACAAAGTCATGCCCGCGGCGGCAAGGGCGATCGAGGGCAGGCCTCTCACGGTACGCAATTACTTCGGACGGACTTCGACATGCAGGAGCGTGACGTGACGCCCGCCTGCGCCGTGGATCGTCACCGGAAAGCGCCCGGTGGCGTAGGTCACGAAGGCGGTCA
>JAJFFI010000356.1 GCA_021776755.1 Alphaproteobacteria bacterium
GCGAAGCCGCGTCGTGGCGCTATGCAACGCATCCCCTGATGCAGGAAATGCTTGCGGCCTTGCCGGATAAGGCACTGAAAATAATGCTTTTTGTGCCGATTCACCGGAATGCGCAGCCGCAACCCGGCTCGATACGCGCCGCCCAACTTGCCGAGTGCAAGCGGCGGCTGACGGATCTGGCGCAAAACGTGAAGAATGCCCATGTGCTGGACTTCATGATCGACTCGCGCATCACCCGGACCGACACAAACTACTGGGATGCGCTCCATTACGGCATCGAAACAGCAGCTGAGCTGGGCGAGCTTGTTCCCGAAGGCGTCAGGACGCGTGCCGGCAAGCCCGATGTGTTCCGGTATCTGAACGGACATTAGCGCGCCCGGATACGTGAGGGCAATGCCGTCGGGTGCCAAGGGTCCGTTGCCAAGGCCCGGGCTTTGCCCTAAATCTTTCGATCCGTGAACGGGCTCGCGGCGTAAATTGCCGCGACTAACGAATTCGACCTGCCCCGGCGCTCCGGCCCCGCTCAAGGCGGCCGGGCGACCTGCCAGGGGCCGGAATGACAGCCTCGCGACCCCGGTCTTCCCCCACCTATCCCCGGGCCGCGGCCAAGCGGCGTCCGCAAGGACATGCCAGGAGACAATTGCATGACGAAGTTTGAATTTTCCGAGCCGAAATTGCCGAAAAACGGCACCGTCGTGGTCGGAATTCTCGATGACCGGAAGCTTACACCGAGTGCCGAAACGCTCGACAAGGCGCTTGACGGGACGATTACCCGGGCAATGGCGGCCAGCAAGTTCCGCGGCAAAAAAGAACAGACTCTCAGCATGTTAGCGGCGGGAGACTATGATCGTGTTGTGCTATTGGGTCTAGGAGACCCGAAGAAACTGGATGATCAACAGAGCCAAAAACTCGGCGGAATCGTCCTTGCGGGGCTCAATGGCGCGGGTGCGAAGGACGCGACCGTGATGATCGACGGGACGGATGGCTCAAAGCTGTCTGCCGCCGACATTGCCGCCAACATGGCGGCAGGTGCCGGGCTCCGGTCCTACCGGTTCGACGCCTATCGCACCAAGGAGAAGGCTGACAAGAAGCCGAGCCTCAAGGTGCTGACCTTCGGCGTGAAGGATGCGGGCGATGCGACCAAGGCGTTCAAGCCGCTCTCCGCGGTCACCGAGGGGGTGTTCCTGACCCGCGACCTGGTTTCCGAGCCGCCGAACGTGATCTTCCCTGCGACACTGGCCGAGCGGATCCACGAGCTCGAAAAATATGATCTCGATATCGAAATACTCGACGAGCCTGCGATGGAGAAGCTCGGGATGGGGGCGTTGCTTGGCGTCGGCCAGGGCAGTGCGCAGGATCCGCGCCTCGTCATCATGCGCTGGAATGGCGGCAAGGACGGCGATGCGCCGCTCGCATTCTGCGGCAAGGGCGTGACGTTCGATTCCGGCGGCCTGTCGATCAAGCCCGCCGGTGGCATGGAAGACATGAAGTGGGATATGGGCGGCTCGGCCGTCGTGACCGGCCTCATGAAGGCGCTGGCGCTCCGGAAAGCCAAGGTTAACGCCGTCGGTGTCGTCGGTCTGGTCGAAAACATGCCGTCCGGCACGGCCCAGCGCCCCGGCGACATCGTCAAATCGATGTCCGGGCAGACGATCGAGGTGCTGAACACCGATGCCGAAGGCCGGCTCGTGCTGGCCGACGTCCTCTGGTACACGCAGGAGCGTTACAAGCCGAAATTCATGATCGATCTCGCCACTTTGACCGGTGCGATCATCGTGGCGCTCGGCGAGGAATACGCGGGCCTGTTCTCGAACAATGACGATCTTGCCAAGAAACTCGAGGCGGCCGGCAAGGCGGTGAACGAGCCGCTCTGGCGGATGCCGATGGGCGATGTCTACGACAAGATGATCGATTCCGATGCCGCCGACATGAAGAACATCGGCGGCGGCCGCGCGGGCGGGTCGATTACCGCGGCGCAGTTCCTGCAGCGCTTCGTGAACAAGCTGCCCTGGGCGCATCTCGACATCGCGGGCGTCACCTGGTCGAAAAAGGACGCCGCAATTGCGCCGAAGGGCGGCACCGGCTACGGCGTCCGCCTGCTCGACCGCTTCGTTGCCGACAATTATGAGGGCAATTAGCGCTTTCAAGAAGTTTCAGTGGGTTGCGCAGGGTTTGGATTTGCCTGATCGCCGCTATCCAGAGAGTTTCCGGGGTCAATGACTGAAATCAGTTTCTATCATCTCGAGCGCCACACGCTCGAACAGACCCTGCCGAAGCTGCTCGAGAAGGTTCTGGGCACCGGCGGGCGGGCGGTCGTGATGCTGGGCTCGGCCGAGCGACGGGACGCGCTCAACGACGTGCTCTGGACGTTCGACGACCGGGGCTTCCTGCCGCACGGGACGGAGGCCGATGGCCATGCCGAGGCCCAACCCGTCTGGCTGACCGTCGAAGACGAGAATCCGAACGGCGCGACCTTCCTGGTGCTGGCCGACGGCGCGTCCTCCGACCGCGTCGGCAACTATGAGCGGTGCCTCGAACTCTTCGACGGGCGCGACAACACCGCCGTCACCACCGCACGAGCCCGCTGGCAGGCCTACAAGGACGCCGGACACGCCGTCCGCTACTTCCAGCAGGGCGAGCGCGGCTGGGAGGAGAAGGGGTAGCGGGAGCGCAACGGGCACCTTTTAGCCCTTGGCCAACACCCAAGAGCCACCTTTACTCCCTAGTGCACACTCCGCCCTTTTTGCGGGTCAGGAACCGTCAGCCCGATCTGCGCGATCTTGGTATCGATCTCGGCCCGGTACATCTCGCGGAGTTCCTCGTTGCCCCAGCGGCGGATGCCGTAACCGACCGCCAGATCCGAGAATTTGGACTCTGCCTTGCCGAAGGTATCGAGCGCATGCGGGTACCATTTGTCGACGGCCGCCTGTGCCTCTGATTTTCCTGCCTTTGCAACCTTCTGATATTCCTTATTTTTTACGAGATCACGAATGCGCCGCTCGCCGAAGCTCGCGTGGAACTTTTCCTCGTGGACCATCGACGTCATTTCGCGGGCGAGCGGGGCATAGGAGCAGTTTTCCATCGCGTGGAGGTGATACCAGGCCACCAGATCCATGATGAAACAGAAGCCCACGGTCTCGACCCAGCTGTCGAATGTGACGTTGAAGGCCGCGATCGGGTGCTCGCCGGTGCGAAGCTCGAGCAGTTCGTCGGCTTTCTCCGCGCCGTCCTTTCCGAACGAGCGCAGGAGACGGCAGTCGATGAAGCCCTGGTGCGCCTCGTCGGCCGCGATCTGGCACTGGATGTAGCGGTCTTCCGGGGTCGGGCCCTGGTTGATCCAGGGCTGGTGCTGCTCGACCGAGGCAAATTCGGTCGAGGCCAGTGCATAGATGATCTTGAGCAGCGTCGCCCGGTATTCTTCCGGCATCTGCTCGTGGGTCTCGACCTTGCGCATGCCGAGCATTTCTCCCCATTCGACGCTTCGTGAAACCCGCATCCCGTTCACTCCCTTCAAATCCGTCCAACGCGCAATCCGGCGCGGATAGTATCACGCCGCGCGCGCCCTTGCCGCATCCCGCCGCGCCCGCTATACAGCCGCGCAAATCCACACCACACCCAAACATCAATGAGACGAAGGGGACCATCCACATGGCAACAGAAC
>JAJFFI010000357.1 GCA_021776755.1 Alphaproteobacteria bacterium
ATCGCCGGCAACGAGCTTTGCGTCCGCTATGGCCGCCGCCGGGTGCTGCTCACCGTCATGCTGGTGTCGTTTGCATTCAGTTTGGTGTTCGGGTTCTCGGCGGCGTTGCCGTCCTGGGCCGTGCTCGCGCTCGGCCTGGTCTACGGCGTCACGGTGATGCTCGACTCGGCCTCGCTCACTGCCGGCGCGGTGGCAGCGGCGCCCGACGGCTATCGCGGCACCACCCTCGCGCTTCATTCGACCTTCGGCTTCGGCAGCGGATTTATCGGCACGCTGGCCGTGGGGCTGATGCTCGATGCCTTCGCCGATCCCGCCGCCGGCTGGGGCTTCGGGTTCGCCACCATGGGCGCCGGCGGGCTCGCGGGGGCGCTTGCGCTCGGATATCTTGGCCGCCGCCGTCCCGCGTGATAGGTCGAGGCCATGTGGAAACTCCTTGGCAAAATGCTGCGGCCTTTCGGCTATGCGATCACCGCGCATGACCCGGTTCCGACGCACTGGCAGCACCTCAGAAACCTGCTGGATGCCCACGGTGTCACGGTTGTGCTCGACGTCGGCGCGAACACGGGGCAGTACGCGGGCTGGCTGCGGAAGGCGGGCTGGACGGGCCGCATCGTCTCGTTCGAGCCGCTCGCCGATGCACATGCGGAGATCTCCCGGAAGGCCGCGCACGATCCGGCCTGGACTGTTGCCGCACGCACCGCCCTTGGTGCGCAAACAGGCGAGGCAACGCTCCACGTGTCGGCCGAGCGCGACATGAGTTCGCTCCGCACCTTTGACGAAACCTTTCTGGCGTCGTCGCCGAGTTCCGCGATCGAGAGTGAAGAAACCGTCCCGGTCGCGGCCCTCGCCGACGTCTTCGATGAGTATGTGCCGTCCGGCGAGGCTGCATTCCTGAAGATCGATACCCAGGGCTACGAAGCGGAAGTGCTGGAGGGGGCAGCGCCGGTTCTCGACCGGCTCGCGGGAATACAGCTCGAAATGTCCTTCGTGCAGCTTTACCAGGGCGAAGAGCTGTTCCGCCCGCTGGTCGACAGGATCGAGAACGCGGGCTTCGCGCCCTATCTGCTGATCCCCGGCTACTTCAGCAAGAACCTCGGGCGCATGCTGCAGTTCGACGGTGTCTTCTTTCGCGAGCCTGGCACATGAAGGACAGCCTGAAACCCGGCCTTACGTTCACGCAGCGCTTCACGGTCCCTGACACGAAAACCGTGCCCGCGCTCTATCCCGAGTCCGATATCTTCCGCGGCATGCCGAAGGTATTTGCGACCGGCTTCATGGTCGGCCTCATGGAGTGGGCCTGTGTCGAGCTGATCCGCGATCACCTAGAGGATGGCGAAGGCAGCCTCGGTATCCATATCGATGTGTCGCACATCGCGGCGACGCCACCGGGCATGATGGTCACGGTCGACGCCAAACTGGTCGAGGTCGACGGCCGCAAGCTCCGGTTCGAGGTTGTTGCAAGGGACGAGATTGACGAGATCGGCCGCGGAAGCCATGAGCGTGCGGTTGTCCTCTGGGAGAGGTTCAATGCCAAAGTCGCGGCCAAGGCCGCCGGCGCGAAATCTTGACAGCCGCCCGCCCGCCCGCGAGCCTGTCACAATCTGAACTCCGGAACACGAGGACGCCATGACCGATGTCGTGATCGTTGACGGCGTGCGCACGCCCATCGGCAAATTCGGCGGCGGGCTTTCGTCGGTGCGCCCGGACGACCTGCTGGCCCATACCTATCGTGCGCTGATGGACCGCACCGGCGCCGACCCGGCGCTTATCGAGGATGTCTACGCCGGTTGCGGCAATCAGGGCGGGGAAGACAACCGCGATGTCGCTCGCATGTCGGCGCTGCTCGCGGGTTTTCCGAAGGAGGTGCCGGGGGTCACGGTCAACCGCAACTGCGCCTCGGCGCTCGAAGCGGTGAACCAGGCGGCCAAGGCAATCGTCGCCGGCGAAGGCGAGGTGTTTGTCGGCTCCGGCGTCGAGAGCATGAGCCGGGCCCCCTGGGCGATGGCCAAGCCCGCCAGCACACCAACGACGGTTGCTCCGAAGCTCTGGGACACGACTGTCGGCTGGCGTTTCAACAACCCGGCGATGGACGCGCTCTATCCGATCGTCAGCCTCGGCGAGACGGCCGAGAACGTCGCCCGCGACATGCAGATCACCCGCGCGGACCAGGATGCGTATGCCCTCGAGTCGCAACGCCGCGCAATCGCCGCGATCAACGACGGCAAGTTCGAGAACGAGATCGCGCCGGTCGAGGTGCCGCAGCGCAAGGGCGATCCGGTTGTCGTCGACACCGACGAACACCCCCGCTATCGCAAGGACAACGGCCGCTATGAACTCGATACAACACTCGACGACCTCGGCAAGCTCCGTCCGGCCTTCACGAAGGACGGCACTGTCACCGCCGGCAATTCGAGCGGGATCAACGACGGCGCTGCCGCCCTCCTGATGATGCGCGAGGACCGCGCGGCGAAACTGGGCCTTGCTCCGAAACTGCGCTGGCTCGGCTCGGCGGTGGCCGGCGTTGACCCGGGGGTAATGGGGCTCGGCCCGGTTCCCGCGACCCGCAAACTGCTCGACCGCTTCGATCTCGACATCGACGACATCGCGCTCGTCGAATTGAACGAAGCCTTTGCTGCCCAGGCGCTGGGCTGCATCCGCCAGCTCGGGCTTGACCCAGAACGCACTAACGTGAACGGCGGCGCCATTGCGCTCGGGCACCCCACGGGCTGCTCCGGCGCCCGCATCCTCGTGACCCTGATGCACGAAATGGAACGCCGCGCCGCCACCGCGCCCCGCCCTTTCTACGGCCTCGCCACCCTCTGCGTCGGCGTCGGCATGGGCGTCAGCACGCTCGTCGAATGGATCGGTGAGTGATGTGCCGCTTGATGACAAGCTCGGTGCGGTCCCCTCCCCCCAGGCGGGGGAGGGCTAGGGAGGGGGGCCGATGAACGAGTCTCTTCGCCGCCGCAGATATTCTGAAGCTGGCAAGAAAGCGAAGGCGCTGCGACGCGGCGAAACGCGCGCGGAGAAACTGCTCTGGGGACAACTTCGGCGCAACGCGATCGACGGACATCATTTCCGCCGCCAAGCGCCGATCGGCCCCTATATCGCCGACTTTGCCTGCATGCGCGCGAAATTGCTCATCGAACTCGACGGTGAGGATCATGTGCAGCGCCACACGAGCGATAGAAACCGCGATGGGGTGCTTTCGGGCGACGGCTACCGGGTGCTGAGGTTTCCGAACGAAGAAGTGTACGAAAATCTCAACGGTGTGGTCCAGACGATCCGCAATGCTCTGAAGGAAATGGCTTCATGAAATCCTCGCTTTTGCCCCCCTCCCTAGCCCTCCCCCGCAGGGGGGGAGGGGAGATATTGCGATGACCACCGCACCCGAAAATCGCCCGCTGGCGGGGGTTCGGGTCGTGGCATTCGAACAGTATATGGCGGGACCGTATTGCACGCTCTTGCTCGCTGACGCGGGGGCGGAGGTCATCAAGATCGAGCGGCCCGGGGGCGGTGACCCGCGCCGCCACATGCCGCCCTTTGCCGAGAAGGACGGCGTGAAAAAAGCCGCGGGCTTCATGGGCTACAACCGCAACAAGAAGAGTGTGGCCCTCGACATTTCGAAATCCGGCGGTCTGGACGCGGCGAAGAAACTGATCGCGAGTGCGGATGTGTTTGTCGAAAACCTGCGGCCGGGATCGCTCGAGCGTCAGGGCCTAGGTTATGACGCGATGCGGGCGCTGAATCCCGGCCTGGTCTATGCGCCGATCTCGGGCTTCGGGCGGATGCCCGGCTACACCGGCCCGTACAGCGACCGCCCGGCCTTCGATATCGTCGCCGAGGCGATGAGCGGCGTCATGCATCTGGTGGGCTACGACGACAAGCCGCCGTCCTGGACGATCTACGGAATGGCCGACATTCACACCGGCCTCTGCACGGCGTTCGGCATCATGCAGGCGCTCTTCATGCGGACGCGCACCGGCGAGGGGCAGTTCGTCGACAGCTCGATGTACGACAACCTGCTCGCGCTGAACGAAGGCATGGTTACGGTGCACTCGGTCGCGGGCCAGTCGCCCCACCGGGGACGCCCGCGCAACATCTACCCGCGCGGCGCCTACGAAACTAGGGATGGCTACATTGCCCTCAACATCCCCGACGAACGCCAGTGGGCGCGGCTCGCCGGGGTTATCGGTCATCCGGAACTGGCCGACGACCCGCGCTCGAACAGCGCCGCTGCCCGGGTTGAAAATCGCGATTTCGTGGATCCGCTGATCAAAAACTAACTCAAAAC
>JAJFFI010000358.1 GCA_021776755.1 Alphaproteobacteria bacterium
TTTCCATTTGACCACCCGGTCCGCGCTCCGCACCGGCAGCCCGGCGCCGACCTCGTCGACGATTTCGCGGACCGGTGCATCCTGGAGCGTGAGTTCCGGGATTTCGTCCTTGGTGTACTTGAGCGTGCTGGCGCAGAGCTCGACCGCCTTGTCGATCGATTCCATGATGCGCACGCCGAGCCGCCGAGCCTCCGGGTCCTTGATCTCGCCGAGACGGTCGGAGACGAGACTCGCGTTGGCGAGAATTCCGCGGAGATCGTGATTGATCTTGGTGACCGCGGTGCCGACGGCGGCGAGGCGTTCCTTCTGGCGGAGCGCGCGGCGCACGGTCGCCTGCATGTCGTGGAGATGGCGCTCGACCATACCGACCTCGTCGGGGCGCTCGCCGGGCTTGATCAGCGACGAACGGTCTTCGGGCGCGCGGCGGAAGGCGGCCATGTTCTCGGCAATCCGGCGCATCGGATAGACCATGATAAGCTGCAGGCTGAGATAGACCAGTGCCGCCGTGAAGATCGAAATGCCGACCGAAAGCGCCAGAATGCGCTGGGAATAGTCGATCATGGCAAGCCGCATGGGGTTCTCGTCCATCACGACCTCGACCAGGACACCCGCCTGCATCGGCGACGGCCCGATCACCCGCAAGACCCGGTTGCCGCCCTGGAACATGGTGTTGAAGGCTTCCATGATGAGGCCCATGAAGGTGTGGCGTTCGAGATCGAAGGTGCGGTCGACCGGCGGGGTGTCGGCCGCCATCAGCATCAGTTTGGCGCGGTTGGCGCTGCGCAGCACGATGCTGTGGGTGCGGGCATGGTCGAGCAGCTGACGCGACAGGGTCTCGTCGACCATATTGTCAGGCGTCGCCTCGAGCGCCAGCGAAGCGAGATGCGCGCGGGCCAGCGTTTCCTGCAGATAGGTGAACCGGAAACGGCCGATCGACGGCGCGTAGATGAATATCTCGGCCAGCATCACGAAGAAGATCGTCAGCACCAGAAGGCGGGCCGACAGACTCTTGCGCAAGGGCGGAAGTTTGAACCTGTTTTCCGGCATAACGGGAATATAGGTCATCAGGGTATGCAGGTCATCCTGTGGCCGAACGGCGCATCAGGGTCCGGGCCAGGTCAACCGGTGCCGCAGGGATGGTTGGCTTCCCGGTTGCTCTTTTTCGTGGCGGGCGTGTTCGCGGGTTTGCAGGCGCTGCATTTGGCCTTGCCGGTGCCGCCGCATGTCTGGCCGGCGCATTTCGGGGCGCACTTTGTGGAATTTGCGCCATTCTTCGTCCCGGCCGCGCACCCGGCGGTCTGCAGCGGCAATGCACCTGCGGCTGCCGGCATGGCGGCGAGCGAGGCCGCGAGCGCGGCGGCGGTCACGGTGAGCGGGCGAAGGGGCGGGCGGCGATCTGTCATCTTGTCGTCAGTCGTTGGTCCGCTTTCGGAATACCGGCGCCATCTTCCTGACGGCGCCGGCCCCGGAATTGTCAGGTGCGAATGCTAGTTGGTTTTTGCCTTGCAGGCACCGCACTTGGCCTTGCACGCACCGCACTTCTTGGCGGCACAGGCACCGCACTTCTTGGCGGCGCAGGCGCCGCACTTCTTGGCGGCACAGGCGCCGCACTTGGCCTTGCACGCGCCACAGGCGCCGCATTTCTTCTTGGCGGCACAGCCGGCAAGCTGCGTCGGCAGCTCGGACGAGGCCGCGGCAGGCATTGCGACAACGCCGGCGGCGAGGGCTGCAACGCTGGCGGCAACGAGGGTTTTCTTCATCATATCCGGTTTCTCCCAGTCAGTCTTGTTGTTCAGGTTGGACGCTCCGGGCCTCATGGACCGGAACCGGGGCCCGCGCTGCCGGAGATACCGGCAATTCGTTACGGGCCGCTGACTGGACATTAGGCACCGGACTTGCGGACATTCGAATCAACTCGCATAACAACCTAGTCACTTCTCTGTGAATAGCTTGAAAATCAACGCGTTCCGGAGCCGCCGCGCGCCCGGATATTGCAGCGCAATGCATTGACTTGCCCGCCCGGAGGCGATAAACCACGCCTCAATTCCAGATAGATTTTTTCAGGTTCACGGAGACGACCAGTGAAACGCCCGTATCAGCCCAGTGTGCTCGTTCGCAAACGCCGCCACGGCTTTCGCCACCGGATGTCGACGGTTGCCGGCCGCCGCGTGCTGGCCAGCCGCCGCGCCAAGGGCCGTAAGCGTCTTTCGGCCTAGCTCAGGCCTAGTGCCCGCTTAGCGCAGGTCGGGTCTACGTCCTCCGCGATCCGACAAACCGGCACCGGTTGGCATGCCGACGTCCAAGACCAGTTCTGATCGCAACACGCCTCGCAGCCGCATGCCGGGGCGCCTGAAACGGCGCGCCGAGTTTTTGCGTGTGGCGGGCGCGCGCCGCAACCAGGCAATGCCCGGGCTCGTGCTGCAGGCTTGGACGCGTTCGAACGAATTTGAGTCCGGTGACGCCCCCCGGGTCGGTTTCACCGCCAGCAAGAAGGTCGGCAACGCGGTTGCGCGGAACCGGGCGCGCCGCCGGCTGCGGGCCGCCGTCTCCGAGGTCATGCCGGAGCTTGCCCTGCCAGGCACCGACTATGTGGTCATCGCGCGAAAGGCGACGCTCGCCCGGCCCTACGCCGATCTTCGCCGCGATCTCGCACGCGCCATGCGGAAGCTCGATGCGGCGGCGGGCCCGAAGCCGGAGCGGGGCGAAAATGGCTGATCCAATAGCCGCACCGCCCCTCGGGTTCATGCGTCTTGTGGGCAAGACGGTCGCGGGTCTGCTGTCGGGGATGATCCGCGGCTATCAGCTTTTCATCTCGCCGGTTTTCCCGGCTGCCTGCCGCTTTCATCCGACCTGCTCGGCCTATGCGCGCGAGGCGTTGAAACTTCATGGTCCGATTCGTGGATCTTGGCTTGCACTCTGGCGCATCCTGCGCTGTAACCCGTGGGGCGGCGCGGGCGACGACCCGGTTCCGCCGCCGCGGCCCTCGCCCCGCAGCGGGAAATCGCACTAACGAGACACACAGGACAGGCTTCTGTCCGGACGCCACCAGGCAAGCGAATGGCGGCCGGCGGAGTGGCTGAATTAGGGAATGTGAACCGATGCCCGACCAACGTAACCTGATCCTGGCGATCGTCGTCTCCGTCGCGATCATTTTCGGCTTTCAGCTGCTGACGCCAAAACCCGACGCGCCGCCGCAAACGGCAGGCACGACGGCCGGTGCGACTGGCGGAGCGACGCCGGGCGCAACGGGCGGTTCGGTGCCGCCGGTGCCGGGCGCGGCGGGCGGTGCGCCGCAGCCGGGCGCGGCGGGGGGAAACACGGCTGGCAATACGGGCGCCGCGCCGGTTCCGGGCGGCGCGCAACCCCAGGGTGCTGCGCCGACCGCGGGCGTGGCGCGCGCACCGGTGCTGGCGCAGTCGCCGCGGGTAAAGCTGGTCTCGCCGCGCGTCCACGGATCGATCAATCTGATCGGCGGCCGGATCGACGACCTGACCCTGATCGACTACCGCAAGGAACTCGACCCGAAGAGCCCCGAAATCACGCTGCTGAGCCCGCGCGGTGTGCAGAACCCCTATTACGCGGATTTCGGCTGGTCGCCGGACCAGATCAGCAAGGGCGTCGTGCTCCCGGGGCCGAAGACCCAGTGGATCGCCGACAAGGAAACCCTCGAGGCCGGCAGTGCGGTCACACTTACCTGGGACAACGGGCAGGGCCTGAAGTTCTCTCGCATCTATGCGCTCGACAAGGACTTCATGTTCACGATCACCCAGAAGGTCGAGAACACGTCGGACACCGCGGTGAACCTCTATCCCTATGGCCTGCTCCGCCGGGTCAACACCCCCGAGACCCTGGGCTTCTACATCCTGCACGAAGGTCCGATCGGTGTGCTCGGCGGCGAGCTCAAGGAGATCGACTACGATGATCTGAAGGACGATGCGCCGCACCAGGAAGTGTTCCAGAACGTTCCTGGCTGGATGGGCATCACCGATAAATACTGGCTGGTGGCGCTGGTGCCGGGCGACGCGGTCGCCAGCTCCCGCTTCCTCTATTCCGGCACCAACAAGCGTGACGAGTACCAGATCGATTATCTCGGCAAGGTCCAGGCGCTGGCGCCAGGCGCGTCGGCGAGCGTGACGAACCGTCTCTTTGCCGGCGCCAAGGAAGTCGAACTGCTGGACCGCTATGAGAACCAGCTCGGCATCGTCGGCTTCG
>JAJFFI010000359.1 GCA_021776755.1 Alphaproteobacteria bacterium
CGGGGCGTGCCGGAGGACCGCATCGAACTGCTGGCGCCGGTTGCCTACTCAAGCGCACGCCCCGTCACCAATACGGGGACCGCGTCCTCCGATGGCGGAGACTCCGGGGAGCCGGCGCGCCGCGTTGAAGTGGCGATCGCGAAATGAACTGGAAAGCCCACCATCCCCTGCCTGGCTTCGGCAAGCGCCGGCGTGCGCTGAAAGAGGGCATCAAGGCCGTCTACAACAGCCCGGCCAGCCAATCCGCCAAGGCCAAGCTGAAGGCTGCCCGGAGCAAACCCGGCTACAAGTCCCGGAAACTCGCGATCCTCGCGGGCGTGGGCTCGGCCTTTGCGTTCTATTTCCTGCTCCGTATCCGGATCTGGTGGCTCGCCGCGGCGTTCGGCTGGATCGTCTACAAGATCGTGCGGAATGCCATCGTCTCGCCGAAGCCCGCGGGCGCCCAGTCCCACACGGCCCGCGCGGCCGCCACCGCGAAACCGGCTGCGGCCAGACCAGCAGCCGAAGCCGCGGCCGAACCCGCGCCGGAAGCGGCCGCGCCGGCCCGCCCCGCGCCCGTCAAACAGGCAATCAGTCCGGTGCGCGTCGTGCTGTCGGCCGCCCTCGGCGCGGTCACGGTCGGCATCGCCTATGTGCTCGCCGACTACGGCATGTTCTGGTCACTGGCATCGGGTGCTGCGGTCTGCTTTGGCCTGATCGCCGGCATCGGCCGCCCGCTGTCGCCACCCGCGCCCGAACCGGAAGCGGCGGCCGGGTCTGCGAAGACCGCGCCCGGCGGTGCCCCCGGCCTCACTGACGAGCAGCGCGCAGCACTCGCCGACGCGCACCACCAGATCATCGATATCGAGCTTGCCAATGCCGATATCCAGAACGCCGAATTCAGCGCGCGGCTCGATCGCATCGTCGCCTCTGCCCGCGGCACGCTGGATCTTCTCACCCAGCGGCCCGAGGTGCTGGGCCGGGCGCGGAAGTTCCTCGAGGTCTATCTGACCGGTGCCCGCCAGGTGATCGAGAAATACGCCGAAACCCACCGGTTCGCGCAGTCCGACGAGCTCGAGGTCCGGTTCCAGCGGCTGCTCGCAACCATCGAGGCGAGCTTCGAGGAGCAGCGCCGCGCGCTGCTCGAGGACGACGTGCTCGAGCTCGATATTGCCATCGAGGTGCTGCAGCAGCAGTTGCAGCAGGAAGGCATCGCCTGAGCGGTGGCTTCACACGCGGCATCGCATTTCTGCCCGCCCGCGCTATTATCCCGTCGAACAAGGTCCTGAGGGAGGAATACCAGACATGGCTGAAACGCAGACCGCCACCAAAGAAGCAGTGCTTGTCGAGGTAGACACGCCGCCTGCGCCCGAGGCCAACATCGTGCCCTACGGCCAGACCCCCCAGCCCGCGAAAAAGGAACTCGACGGGCTGATCTCGCAGATCGACATGGGCAACACCGAGTCGATCATCACCTATGGCTCGGAGGCCCAGAAGGAGCTGACCGAAGTTGCCGAGGAGATGCTGTCGGGGGTGCGGAACAAGGATGCCGGCCCGGCGGGCACGGCGCTCAACAAGATGGTCGCCGAGCTCCGCGGCTTCCAGCCCGACGTCAAGGGCGGCGGCATCTGGGGCTGGCTGAAACGGCTCTTCAATATCTCGGCGGTCGCCCAGTTCGTGCAGCGCTACGAGACCGTGCAGCACCAAGTCGAGGCGATCCAGTCGAACCTCGAAGGCCACCAGTCGAACATGCTTGAGGACATCGTCAAGCTCGACAAGCTTTATGAAAAGACGCTCGCCTACTTCAAGAGCCTCGAACACTACATCGCGGCTGGCGAGGAAAAGCTCCGCCGGGTGCGCGAGGACGACATCCCGGTGCTCGAGAAAAAGGCGCTCGAGAGCAACGACGTGATCGACGCCCAGGCGCTGAAGGACCTCACCAATGCGGCGATGGACCTCGAGCGCAAGATCCACGATCTCAAACTTACTCGTCAGGTGACGATGCAGAGTCTGCCGTCGATCCGGCTGATGCAGGACAACGACAAGAACCTCGTCAACAAGATCCAGAGCACCATCGTCAACACGCTGCCGCTCTGGAAGACGCAGCTCGCCCAGGCCCTCGCCATCTTCCGCAGTCAGCAGGCGGCGGGTGTGGTCTAGAATGCGTCGGTCCTCACCAACGAACTGCTTGAGGCGAATGCCGGCAACCTGCGCAAGTCGAACAAGCAAATCCGCGAGGAGATCGAGCGCGGCATCGTCGATATCGAGAGCGTCAAGAAGGCCAACAACGACCTCATCGCGACCATCGAGGAAAGCCTTCAGATCGCCCAGGAAGGCCAGCGCAAGCGCCGTGAGGCCGAGGCTGAACTTGAACGCGCCGAGGAAGAACTGAAAGACGCGCTCCGCCGGTCGGCGGCCAAGCCCGCCGAATCCACCGCCGCCCCAGGGTAGTCCGCACCTTCCTTCGAAGCTCGCTCCGCGCGCACCTCTGGATGAAGGAGTTCTATTAAATGGAGCTTCACCCTGAGGCTGCGGCGAAGCCGCACTCGAAGGGCGAAGCGGGCCGTCTTACAGCAAACTCGCGCGGAGGACCGACAGCACGATCACGGCAAAGCCCACCACGGCACCAAACGCTGCCGCGAACAGCATGCGGCGGTAGTGGACCAGGCCGTCGGGCGCGATCATGGTTTTGACGCGGGACGGCATCCACCAGATCGGGTGATAGAGCGGTTTGCCTTCCTGGCCCGGCAACGGGTGGCGCAGCATCCGGATGTAGTTGACCAGCGCCACGAAAAAACTGCCAAGAAACGACAGGGTCAGGAGGCCGAGCAGCCCGAAATAGGCGATCTGCATCACGTGCCGCTTCTCGCGTGCCCCACGGGGGCGGTCAGTTGCGGACGATCTGCGCGACCGGGAAGCCGGACTTCCGGGCCTGCACCCAGATCGCGAGCGCGTCCTTGCGGCTCGCGGCCGGGCCCATGCGGACCCGGTGCCAGGTCCGCCCGCGAACGGTTGTGGGCTGCACGTCGACGGCGCCAAGCGGGGCGGCGCGGGCGGCGAGCTTTTCGGCGTTGCCCCGGTCCGAGAATGACCCGAGCTGCACATACCACGGCCCGGTTCCGGCCGCCGCCCGGCGGACCGGGCGTTTATTCACCATCGCCGTATTCGTG
>JAJFFI010000360.1 GCA_021776755.1 Alphaproteobacteria bacterium
GGGCGCGCTGACCCGGGAATAACCGCGCTCGCGGCAGCGCTTCTCAAGCGCGGCGCCGAGGTTCGACTGCACGCCCGCCATGCGGAGCGATCCGATCGCGTCGCAGCGGGCGGTCTCGACGGCATTGTAGATTTCGCGCGACATCGCGCCGCGCGGCATGTTCTCCAGGTGCTTGGCGGAGTCGTGGTGGCGGAGCCGCAGCGCGAGCGAGTCGGCCTCGCCCCGCACCTCGGCGACCTCGAGCGGCGGCAGGTCGCGGGCCGGCGCCGGCAGGCGCGCCGCGTTGCCGGCAAGATCGGAATAGTCCGGCGTGAAGGTGACCTGGAGTTCCGGCCGGCGCGCGATGGCACGCATCGTCGACGCCGTCACGCGGCGGAAGGCCTCCACAGGGTTTTCACGTTTTGACATTGCCGGGCGCGACCCTCGATCAGGCGAGCGAGACTTCGACGCCGGTTTCCGGCAACTCGGTCCCGAAGCAGCGCTGATAATACTCGGCGACCGTCGGGCGCTCGATCTCGTCGCACTTGTTCAGGAAAGTGACCCGGAAGGCGTGGGCGATGTCGCTGAAGATCTTCGCGTTCTCGGCCCAGGTGATGACGGTCCGCGGCGACATGACCGTCGAGATGTCGCCGTTGATGAAGCCCGCGCGGGTGAGGTCGGCGACCGCGACCATGGCGCTGATCGATTTGCGGCCCTCGTCGTCGTTCCACGTCGGGGACTTCGCGATCACGATCTCGACCTCTTCGTCATGGGGCAGATAATTGAGCGCCGTGACGATGTTCCAGCGGTCCATCTGGCCCTGGTTGATCTGCTGGGTGCCGTGATAGAGCCCGCTGGTGTCGCCGAGGCCGACCGTGTTGGCGGTCGCGAACAGTCGGAACCACGGGTGCGGGCGGATGACCCGGTTCTGGTCGAGCAGCGTCAGGCGACCGTCGACCTCGAGGACCCGCTGGATCACGAACATGACGTCGGGGCGGCCGGCGTCGTACTCGTCGAACACCAGGGCCACCGGATGGCGCAGCGCCCAGGGCAGCAGGCCCTCGCGGAACTCGGTGACCTGCTGGCCGTCCTTCAGGACGATGGCGTCCTTGCCGATCAGGTCGATGCGGCTGATGTGGCTGTCGAGATTGACCCGGACGCAGGGCCAGTTGAGGCGGGCCGCGACCTGCTCGATATGGGTCGACTTGCCGGTGCCGTGATAGCCTTGGATGATGACGCGCCGGTTGTGCGCAAAGCCCGCCAGGATCGCGAGCGTCGTGTCGCGGTCAAACCGGTAGGCTTCGTCGATATCGGGGACATAGTCGTTCGGCTTGCTGAAGGCCGGGACCTCCATGTCGATGTCGATGCCGAAGCTCTGGCGCACCGAAACCGTGATGTCGGGGTTGTCGATGAACTCGAGATTTTCGGTGCTGTCAGCGGTCTTGGTCATGTCAGAAAGTCTTTCAGTTCCCTGTTTCGGGGGTGCGGGTCGGGAGGTCCGGAAGAGGCCTCGGCTGGTGAAATTCGGGGGCCGTCAGGCGAGATCGCTTTTGCGCAGTGTCGTATAGGCGCCGTTGATGATCTTCAGCCGTTCCTCGGCGTCCTTGTCGCCGCCGTTGGCGTCCGGATGGTGCTTCTTGGCCAGTTCCTTGTAGCGGGTCTTTATACGTTCGAGGGTCACGGGTAAGTCAAGGTCGAGCACCCGGAGTGCCTTGTGTTCCTCCTTGGAGAGCCGGCTCGACTGTTCGTGGGGCTCCCAGGAAGGTTTTGGCGCGCCGTCCTCGTCGACATCCGAGAAGAGCTTCTGGAACTTTTTCTCGGCCGCCCGGGTCGGGTCGCCATGCAGGCTGCCGAAGGGCCAGGTCGGACGGTCCCACACGGTGGCGTTCTCAATGCTCTCCTCGACCTCGTCGTCCGACATGCCGGCGAAGAAGTTCCAGGCGCTGTTGTATTCGCGGACGTGGTCGAGGCAGAACCAGTAGTATTCGCCGAGCTGGACGCGCGAGCGCGGCGCCTTGTGGTCACCCTCCGCCCGGCACGACGGATGGTCGCACAGGCGCTCCGGACGGGGCTCCCGGTAGGCCGGGTTGTACAGGTCTGCTCGCTGACGGCGCATGATCCGAATATGCGGACTGCGGCGGCCGCGGGCAAGGGAAGTTGCTGAATTCAGCCGCTCTTGCGGCTATTGGTCCGATCGGAGAGCAGGACGAAGGCAACGCCTGCGATGATGAGGGCGAGGCCGCCGCCGGTGGTGAGCGTGATCGCCTCGCCAAGCAGGACGGCGGCCGCGAGGTAGCCCACGACGGGGACGCCGAGAAAACCGATCGAGGCGGAGATCGACGGCAGTGTGCGGCTGACGTGGACCGAGGCCCAGAAGGCGAAGGCCGAGGCGAGCGGGCCGTTGTAGAGCAGCACCGCGATCAGCGAGGGCGACCAGGTGACGGTGGCGTCGTGCTCAAAGAACAGCGCCAGCAGCCCGACGGGGACCGCGCCGGTGAGCAGTTGCCAGGGGGCCAGCTGCAGGGGGCTGAGGCTCCAGCTGTGGCCGCGCACATGGACGATGACGCCGGCCCAGATGAGGGCGGCCAGCAGCAGCAAGCCGTTACCGGTCACGGTGTCGGGGTCGGACCAGTCGAAGCCCGCGGGGTTGAACAGCACCATAAGCCCGCCGAGGCCCGCCGCGAGGCCCAGCAGTTTCCGCCAGGTCAGGCGCTCGCCCAGAAACAGCACCGCCATCGGCACGACCCAGAGCGGCGTCGTGTAGGAAAGGATCGCCGAGCGGCCGGCCGGCACATAGAGCAGCGCGATGTTCACCAGCGTCAGGAACAGCCCCATGTGCCCGAGCCCGACCGAGAGCATCACCGGCAGATCGGCCCGGCCCGGCAGACGGAGGCGCTTCCGGAACGCCAGCACCGCAAACAGGCAGACCGCGCCCGAGACGAAGCGGATGAACGCGAACAGCAGCGGGCCGATATCCTCGAGCCCGATCTTCATGATCGGCCAGTTGCAGCCCCAGACCACGATCATCAGAAGCAGCGCCAGATAGGCGCCGTTGCGGCCGGAGGATTCGGGGGTGGTCTGGGGTGACATGGCGTTCGGGCTGGTGGGGGCGATGGGTAGCAGGCCGCAGCGGGATTGGAAATGGCATCGACGGTGCCTGAACGGGATTGCGTCGGCCGGCGTGCGGCGCGTAGTGTCCGCCACCATGCGGGTTGCCAATCTCATCCGGACCAAGCTCGAAGCCGCCTTCACGCCCGACGTGCTGGAGGTTGTCGACGAGTCGCACAAGCACCGCGGCCATGCTGGTGCGCGCCCCGAGGGCGAGTCGCATTTCCG
>JAJFFI010000037.1 GCA_021776755.1 Alphaproteobacteria bacterium
TGCCGTTTCAGCATTATTTTGTCCGGGATAAATGTGCGCCGCCTGTCACTGGGATCGACTTCGACGGGCTTGAGGTGGCCCGGCCCAGTCCGGAACTGGTGACAATACTGAAAGAAGGCATCGCCGCGATCATGATAGCTCCGTCGAACCCGTTCCTGAGCGTCGACCCGATCCTCGCCGTGCCCGGGTTGCGGGATTTGCTCCAGGAAACCGGCGCACCGATTGTTGCGATTTCGCCCATTGTCGACGGCGCCGCCCTCAAGGGCCCGGCTGCAAAGATGATGCGCGAGTTGGGCCTGGAGACCACCGCGCTCGGAATTGCAAGATACTACGCTGACCTGATCGATGGTCTGATTGTCGACGAGGCGGATGCCGGCCTTGCTTCCGCAATTGCCGAGACGGGGATCGAGGTGCGGACTGCGCCCACGGTGATGCGGACCCTGGAAGACCGCATAGACCTGGCCCGGGTCTCGCTCGAAATGGCGGCAAGCCTGCAGGGACGGCAGACCCAGTGACCGACATTGTCATCCCGATCAAACCGCTCGCGGAGGCAAAGCAGCGCCTCGCTGGATTCCTCGGGCCGGCCTTGCGGGCAATGCTCGTTCTCGCGATGCTCGAGGACCTGCTCGCGGCCCTCGCCGGTCTTGAGAATGACCGCCTTCTGCTGGTCGCAAGCGATGACGAGGTCTTCGACCTCGGCATGACCTATGGTGCCGAGCCGCTTCGGGAGCGCCATGCTCAGGGTTACAACGAAGCGGTGGCTGCCGCGTTCGAAACTCTTGGTGTTGGCTCCGCGATTGCGGTGCTGCCGGGCGACCTGCCTCTGGCGGCACCCGCGGAGATCGCAATGCTGATTGCACCGGTCGCGACGGATGCGCGGTCGGTTCGGCTGGCACCGGCGCGCGACGGCCGCGGTACGAACGGCCTGTTCCTGTCCGCCCCGGGTCTGATCCGTCCGAGCTTTGGCCCCGAAAGTTTCGCCCGGTATCAGCAAACGGCGCGCGTGGTGGGAATCGCGCCAGAGGTTCTGCGCGCGCCGACCCTCGCGCACGACATTGACACGCTTGACGATCTGCAGGATTTCGCCCGGATCGCGGCCTCCGGCACGACGCGCGATTTTCTCGGCAAACATGGCATTTGTCTCAACGCCACCTCGAACGACAGAGGCGCAGCATGAGCCTCTCGATCCAGGAGCCAGGAACGCCGGCCAGAGTTGACGCGGGCCGTGTTTCGTACCGCCTTCTGGACAGGTCTCTGTCCTCAATGATGGCGGAGGCGGCGGAATTGCGGGATGCCGGCCACGGACGCCTGGTCACCTATTCGCGCAAGGTTTTCATACCGTTGACCCAGCTTTGCCGGGACGTCTGTCACTATTGCACTTTCGCCAAAGCCCCTCGAAAGCTCGACGCGGCGTATTTGAGTGCTGAGCAAGTGCTGGAGATCGCGCAGGCCGGCGCTGCGGCCGGCTGCAAGGAGGCGCTGTTCACGCTCGGCGACAAGCCTGAGTTGCGCTACGCCACGGCGCGCCAGTATCTCGCTGACCTCGGATACGAAAGCACCCTCGAATACCTCTGCGCGATGGCGTCGCTGGTCCATCGCGAAACCGGCCTTTTCCCGCATCTCAATCCCGGCGTGATGGCTCCCCACGAGATCGCGTCGCTTCGTCGTGTTTCCGTCTCGATGGGCCTGATGCTGGAAAGCGTATCCGAGCGGCTGTTGGTGCCTGGCGGCTGCCATCATGGCTCGCCCGACAAGGTCCCCGCCGTCCGTCTCGCGACGATCGGCGAAGCAGGGCGCCAGAAGGTCCCGTTCACCAGCGGCATCCTGATCGGCATCGGTGAAACCCGCCGTGAGCGGATCGACAGCTTGCTGGCGCTCCGCGATCTGCGCGAGCAGCATGGCCATCTGCAGGAAATCATCATCCAGAATTTTCGGGCGAAACCTGGAACCCGGATGTCGAGTGCGCCTGAGCCGGACCTTGCCGAGTTGCAATGGACGATCGCCGTGGCCCGGATCCTCTTTGGCCCGGAGATGACGATCCAGGCCCCGCCAAACCTGTCATCCGGCGGCACAAGCGCGCTGATCGGGGCCGGCATCAACGACTGGGGCGGCGTGTCTCCGGTGACGCCGGATCATGTCAATCCGGAAGCGGCGTGGCCGGGCCTCGACGATCTCGCCGAAGACACCGCGCAGAGTGGCAAACTTCTGGTCGAGCGGCTGGCCATCTATCCCGAGTTCGCCCGTGCCGACGAGGATTGGATTGATCTGTCGTTTCGATCTCCGGTCCTGCAGGCGGTCGATGCGGACGGCCTGCCGCGGACCGACGGCTGGTCGCCGGGCGGTGTGGCGCTCGCGCTTCCAGCTATGGCTGCCACTCCAGGCTTCGTTGCGGATCGCTCATTCGATCTCCTGTTGAACAAGGCCGCCAAGGGCGCTGATCTGGTGGAGGCGGAGGTCTTCAGGCTTTTGGCGGCGCGCGATGGCGAGGTTGGCGAGGTCGCCGACGCGGCCGATGCTCTCCGCCTGAATGTGAATGGCGATGCGGTGTCCTACGTCGTTACGCGGAATATCAACTACACCAACATTTGCTACTTTAAATGCCGGTTTTGCGCGTTCTCGAAAGGCAAAACCCACGAGCATTTGCGCGGCAAGCCCTATGATCTGGCGCTTGAGGAAATCGTCCGGCGGGCAGCGGAAGCCTGGGACCGGGGTGCGGTCGAAGTGTGTCTGCAGGGGGGCATTCACCCCGACTATACCGGCCAGACCTACCTCGACATTCTGACTGCAATCAAATCGGAATGTCCCGGGCTACATGTCCATGCCTTCTCGCCGCTCGAAATCCATCAGGGGGCACAGACGCTTGGGCTCTCGATTTCGGAGTTCCTGAGCCGCCTGCAGGCTGCCGGTCTCGGCAGTCTGCCGGGCACGGCTGCCGAAATTCTCGATGATGAAGTGCGCGCGGACCTTTGTCCGGACAAACTCAATACCGCTGAATGGTTTGCCGTGGTCGACGCCGCCCACCGGCTCGGCCTGAAGACAACCGCGACCATGATGTTCGGTCATATCGACAAACCGGTTCACTGGGCCCATCACCTTTTGCGACTGCGCGAACAGCAGCTGCGCACCCAAGGGTTCACCGAATTTGTACCATTGCCCTTTGTGCATATGGAGGCGCCGATCTACCTGAAGGGCGACGCCCGGCGCGGGCCGACCTGGCGCGAGACCCTGCTCGTGCACGCCGTGGCGCGGTTGGCGCTTCATCCGCACATCCCCAATATCCAGACTTCCTGGGTGAAGCTGGGTGCGGACGGCACGGCGGCCTGTCTTGGTGCTGGCGCCAACGACCTCGGCGGCACTTTGATGGACGAGAGCATCACCCGGGCGGCAGGCGCCGGGCATGGCCAGGAGATGACGCCTGCTGCCATGGAACGGCTTCTGGACCGGCTTGGCCGGCCCTCACGACAGCGCACCACGCTCTATGGCGAGGCTCCGGAAGAGCGCAGCGCCGCCTCATTCGCGCATTTGCCGTAAAGCCGGAATTCCGGTCGAGGCGACTCGGTTCCGGCGTTGCAGCGGGTTGCGCTTTCAGACAATCAGACATCGTCAGGCAAGACTTCCGGGTTGGACTCCCTACACTTCGGGCACATTCGCCGGTCTGGAAACCAGCCGCGTACGTCCTTTGTGGAGGCCCTGCAGATGCCGAAGTTCACCCCCGGTGTGGGGATCGTGTTCAAGTCCTACGAGCCTCTCGACGAGATGATGGCCTATGCGGCCATGGCCGAAAAAGTGGGCCTTACCGGCGGCATGTGGATCGCCGAGGGCTATCACTGGTTCCGCAACTACGGGAAGGAATCCCGCGGCGCGTTCGTAACACTCAGTGCCTGCGTGGCGGCCACCAAGACGATCCCCATCGGTCTTGGCATCACGACGCCCTACATCCGGCATCCCACGATCATCGCAGCCGAGGCGGCGGCGCTCGACGAATACAGCAATCACCGGTTCACGCTCGGGCTGGGCGTGGGGGCGGTCGGCGTGCGGTATCTCGAAACCGATCTCGAGGCCCAGAAGCCGGTGCCCGTGCACCGCGAGGCGATCGAGGTCATTCGTGGCGTCCTGTCTGGCGAGGCGTTTTCGTTCGAGGGCGAGATTTTCAAGGCTGAGGTGCCGGCTGTTGCCCCGGGAATCATGCGACATCGTCCTGACCTGCCGGTCTATATCGGCGCGACCGGCAAGTTCATGAATTTGCTGGCCGGACGGGTCGCTGACGGCTTGCTGCTGCCCGGGTTGGTTTCGTCTGGTTTCGTGCGCGGCGCCAGGGAACGCCTGCACAAAGGATTCGAAAAGGCCGGGCGCACGCCCGCTGAGCCTTTCCCCCTCGGCGGCGTCGTGCTGGCCGCCGTCTCCAAAGACGGCGACAAGGCGCGCGAAGCCACGCGCGGGCCGACCGCGACCTACGTGGTCAACAAGGTCAAGAACATCCAGAACGACGAAATCCTGACCAGTTCCGGTGTCGGGGAGGAGTTGCTCGGCCCCATGCGCGACGCTGTCCGCGCCGGCGAGCAGGACCTCACAAGCATGGTGACGGATGACTTCATGCGCGGGTTCAACGTCGTTTCCGGCACACCGGACGAATGTGTCCCGATCCTGCAGGACCTCATCGACGCTGGCATGAACCTGCCGCTGATGGAGGTCGTCGGACCGGACGCCGAAGCCAACCTCGAGAGCGTCCGGCTGCTCGGTGAGGAAGTCCTTCCGAAACTGAAACTGGGCGCGCCGTCGTGAAATTCGTCATTCTCGGCGCTGGAGCGATGGGGTCGTTGTTCGGCGGTTACCTCGCATCCGCCGGTGAAGACGTCACCCTGGTCGACGTCAACCAGAAGCATATTGATGCGATCAGGAAGGACGGGTTGAAACTCGACCGGGGCAATGGGCCGGAGACTGTCGAGATCAAGGCGACCACCGAGCCCGGAACGGTTGCTCCGGCCGATCTGGTCATCCTGTTCTGCAAGTACCTGAAGACCGACGAGGCGCTCGCGGCGGCCAAACCCTACCTGACCTCCTCGACCTACATCTGGACCCTGCAGAACGGCATCGGCAACATCGACATCATGCAAAACCATGCGGCCGACAGCAGGCTCGTGAAGGGCCTGACATCTGCCACCGGCATTATCCAGGGGCTCGGGTCGGTATCGACTAATTTCAAGGGCGAAACCGAAACCTACTACCGGGCATTCGACGGCAAGAGCCACGATATCCTCGACGAAGCAGCGCGCATCCTCACGACGGCCGGACTGCCGACCCATGACGCGCCCGACATCGACTACCGCATCTGGCGGAAACTGATCATCAACACAACGCTCACCGTGCTGGCCGGCGCCATGAATACGAAGATTGGCGCGGTGTACTTCAACGAGCCCGGCAAGACGCTCTGCCACGCAATCGTCGACGAAGTGGTCGCGGTCGCCCAGGCCGCGGGAGTGCCGCTGGAGCTCGACGATGCGCGTGCCTATCTTGACCAGCTCGCAAACGCGGCCGTCGAACATATCGGATCGACAACGGTATCGCTGCAGTTGCATGAGCGCACCGAGATCGATGCGATGTGCGGCGCCGTCGTGCGCGAAGGGCGGAAGCGCAACATCCCGACACCGGTCAACGAAACCGTCACCCGCATCATCAAATTGATCGAGCAGACCGCCGATGTTCGACTGAGCCCGGCGATCTAGGAGACGCGAAAAAATGAAACTGGCAAGCTTCATTCTGCCCGGTGGGGACAAGCGCACGATCGGCGTGGTGCTGGAGAAGGGACTCCTCGACCTGTGCGCGGCCAGCGACGGCGCGCTGCCGGACGACATGCGCAGCTTTCTCGAAATGGGCGAGCCGGCCATGGAGAAAGCCCGGGCGCTGGCGGACACACCACCCGCCGGAGCCAATATCCATGCCGCCGGAGACATCGAACTGCTGGCGCCGGTTCCGCGGCCCGGCAAAATCCTGCACACCGCCTGCAACTTCGGCGAACACTTAAGCGAACTAACCACCTGGTCCGCGCCCGAATGGCAGGAGCACGACTGGGGTACGTTCCATTTCGAGCATCCCACCGGATTCCTGCAGGCCCCGTCCTGCATTATCGGCACGGGGGCCACGGTCGTGCGCCCGGCGTTCACAAAGCAGCTCGACCACGAGGTCGAACTCGGCATCGTGATCGGCAAGACCGCCAAGCGCGTCTCACAGGATGAGGCGCTCACCTACGTCGCCGGCTACACGGTCTTCAACGATGTCTCAGCCCGCGATATCCAGGCCCGCGAACACGCCAACAAGGTGATCCTTCTCGGCAAGAGCTTCGACACCTCCTGTCCGCTGGGCCCCTATCTCGTCACGACCGACGAGATCCCCGATCCGACGATCCTGGACATGGAAATGCGCGTCAACGGCAAGGTCCACCAGAAGGCTAAAACCGGCGACATGATCTACAAGCCCGACCAGCTTGTGGCCTGGTGGTCGAACCTCACACTCGAGCCCGGCGACCTGATCACCAGCGGGTCGCCGCCGGGGGTCATCGCCGGAATGAAGAACCCGGTCTGGCTCGACGAAGGCGACGTGATGGAGGCCGAAATCGAGGGTCTCGGCGTTCTGATGAACCCCATTTCAGTCGAAAACTAGACGGAGCGCCGGATCCCATGGGCCGTGACGACGATCTCACCCGGAAGGCAGTCGACCTCGTCGATCGCGATCGTCTGGTCGCCCTGACGGTGGGGCTGACGGACATTGCGAGCCCGACCGGCGAGGAGGGCGAGGTGGCACGCGCCTATCGCGACATTCTCGCGGAGGCCGGTCTCGATACCACGCTGCAGGCGATTGGCGATGAACGCTACAACGCGGTTGGGCGTCTTGAGGGCGCTGGCCCCAATGGCCGCTCGCTCATGTTCAACGGCCATCTCGACACGTCGTTTGCCAATCAGTTCGCCGACCGTGGGATCGGCTTCCAGACGAAGGGGACCGTTGTCGACGACGAGTGGATCTTCGGGATGGGCACCTTCAACATGAAGAGCGCGCTTGCCGCCTATGTCGTCGCCATCGAGGCCATTCGCGCGGCCGGGATCAGGCTGACCGGCGATGTGGTGATCGCGGGAGTTGCCGGCGAAATCGAGAAATCCCCGGTCGGCGATTTCGACGGTCCGCAGTTTCAGGGCTATGGCGTCGGCACCAAACATCTGGTCACCCATGGCGGCGTGGCGGATGCCTGCATTCTCGGTGAGCCGACCAATATGAAGCTGGTGCCCGCACACTGCGGCTCAAGCTGGCTGAAGGTCGAAATTCCCGGCAAGCTCGTGCATACCGCTTGGGCCAAGCCGGAAGACAACGCCATCATGAAGGCGCGCACGGTGCTGGAGGCGCTCGACCAGTGGATCCCCGAATACCAGGCGCGCAACGCCATCGGCAACTTCAAGCCGAACGTGAACATCGCGGCGATCGACGGCGGCTGGGCCTGGCGGGGCGCGCGCTCGCCCGACAGCTGCGCAATCTACGTCGATGTGCGGACCGTGCCCGATGCGCAACCGACTGCGATCCTCAATGAATTGCGTGGCGTGGTCGGCGCCGTCAACG
>JAJFFI010000361.1 GCA_021776755.1 Alphaproteobacteria bacterium
CCGGCCTGGCCCTGCGTTGTAGGCCGCCAGCACCATCGGGTAATAGCCGCGAAACTCCTTCAGCCGGCCCGAAAGATAGTGCCGTCCGAGTTTCATGTTGTATTGCGGGTCCCGGGTCAGGGCCCGCGGGTTGTAGCGGACCTTGATGTTGCGGGCGACTTCGCGCGCCGTCGGCGGCATCAGCTGCATCAGGCCGCGCGCGCCGACCCAGCTCATCGCGCCGTCGTCGAACATGCTTTCCTGCCGGATCAGGCCGAGCACCAGCGACTCGTCAGGCGCGAACTGCCCGTCGCCGTCGAACGGCTCCATCTTAAGCACAGGATAGCCCGACGAGACCAGCGGATCTCCCTTGCGGTGCGCGAGCTTGGCGGTCGCCACCGCAAGCCGCTTCTCGCCGAATTCGAGGGTCATGTTCACCGCAAGCGTCCGGGCGGCCGGCGTTTTCGCGGCCCGGAACGTCTGGCGGAGAAAGATCGCGCCGGTCCGGCTCGCGCCCAGCTTCTCGAGCTTCCGCACCGCTTGCGTCAGTTCATTTGCCTCGAACGCCCGCCGGTCCTTCTCGTTGATCTCGGCCGACAGCGGCGGGTTGAAGCCCTCGCCGAGGTTTATCGCCGAAAGCTGGCCGTAGAACGTCGAGGGATAGCGTGCCGCGTCGGCATACCATTTTGCGGCGGCCTTGTTGTCGCCAAGTGCGGCGTTCGCCCGCGCGGACCAGTAGGCCGCCCGCGACTGGCTCAGCGGATACTGCACGCCGGCATGGAGCCGGAGAAAATGTTTCAGCGCCTCGCGCGGCTGGTTCAGGAACCGCAGCGCGATCCAGCCCAGCAGGAACTCGGCCTCGGCGAAATGCTTGCCTTCCTTCAGGCCGTGGTGCGCGGCGAGCACATAGGCTTTCTGGTACTCCTTGTCGGCCAAGAGGCTGCGCACCGTATCGTTTCGCGCGAGCCACCATTTCTTGGCATTGCCGAGCGGTCCCCGGCGCGACGCCTTCATCATGACGTCGTGGGCCTCGCGTTTGCGGCCCTTCTTCACCAGCCACTGCATATGGGCGTACTGAATGCCCGGATGCACCCGCAGCTCTTCGGAGACCGAGCCAAGTGCACTTTCGACCGTGCTCTTGGAAAGTTTCTTGCCCGTGAGCTTGCTCCAGGCGGTGATGATCTTCTTGTGGTCGTCGGTGAGATGCTCCAGCAGGTCCTTGGCGGCCGATGTCCGGCCCTTCCACATCATGGCCTGGGCGCGGTGCCAGTGATCCTCTTCCCGAAGATGCGACTTGTAGCGGGCCCGGAAACCACGGGCATCGCGCGCGCCGTTCTTGCCGCGGAAGGCTTCCTCGGTCCAGATCTTGCGGATGACCAGTTGCGCGCGGAGCCGTTTTTCGGCGCCCGCCGTCGCACCTTCCTTTTCGGCCAGCCGCAGCAGCGCCCGGGCATAGCGTTCCTGGCCCAGCTGGGTGCGGGGGTTGTTCCTGGCGAACCACGCGACAAGATCTTCGTCGGTCGTCGACGTCGGCATCTCGCGTTCGGCATGGAGCAGCAGGCGCGAGCGATGCGGCCAGCCGGGATTGTCGGTCACGAACTTTGCGATCTGCTCGAAGCTCGCGCCGCTGTTGATTTCCTGGAAGTAGTACCAGTCTAAGATTTTCGAGAGGACGGGGTCGTTGCCGGATTTCGCGATCCGCCGCGCTTCCGACAGCCGCCCCTTCGAAACTGCGGCGAATGCGCGCTCGTATACGTCCTCGTCGACGATTTTGACCTCGGGCGCCTTCGACTGCGCCGCCGCCGGGCTCGTCACCAGCCCCGGCACTGCGAGGAGGCAAATTCCGGCAAGCGCAACCAGTGCGGCCCCCGCACCCCTCGACAGGGCACCCGTCGACACGGCAACAGGACGGACCCGGCGCGGGCGCGGGCGGAAGATGGCAGCAAGCGGCATTCCGGTTTCCCTTTAGATCCCCAGGAAGATGTCTCGACCAAGAGTGGGGCGTCACGGCTGCGGACGCAACGCCTGGCGGCAAATATTCCGGCATCTCTTGTCCGGCCCGGATGGTCCCGGTATTGTCACCGCTACCTGATAATTCCGGCAGGAATTTGTCCCGTCCGGCCACTGTTCCGACACCCGCAGCCCGCACAAATGGGGTGCGCCCAGACGGAACGGCGGTTGCTTGTGTGGAGAATGGCCATGTCGCCCGCGTCCAGTAACAGCCCGCACCCCGTCATCCGGGGGTCCCTCGTCGCCCTGCTCACGCCGTTCAAGGACGGCAAGGTCGACGAGAAAGCGTTTCAGGACTTCGTGAACTGGCAGATCGAGCAGGGCACCGAAGGCCTCGTTCCGTGCGGCACCACCGGTGAGTCGCCCACGCTCAGCCATGCCGAGCACAAGCGGGTCATCGAGCTTTGCATCGAGGTTGCCGCGGGCCGGGTGCCGGTCATCGCCGGCACCGGCTCGAACGCCACGGCCGAGGCGGTTGATTTCGCAATCCACGCCGCAAAGGCCGGCGCGGATGCGCAGCTTCTGGTCGCCCCCTATTACAACAAGCCCACCCAGGAAGGGCTCTTCCGCCACTACAAGGCGGTGCACGACGCAGCTGAGCTGCCGCTCATCGTCTACAACATCCCCGGCCGCTCGATCGTCGATATCTCGATCGAGACCATGGTGCGCATTGCAGCACTGCCGCGGGTGATCGGGGTCAAGGATTCGACCGCCGATCTTGCCCGTCCGGTCCAGACGCGGCTTACCTGCGGCGACGACTTCGTGATTCTCTCGGGCGAGGACGCGACCGCGCTTGCGTTGCTGGCCCAATCCGGCGACGGCTGCATTTCGGTCACCGCCAACATCGCGCCCCGGCTTTGCGCCGACATGCACGCGGCCTGGCGGGCCGGCGATTTCACCGCTGCCCGTGCGCTCAACGAACGCCTGATGCCGCTCCATGACGCGATGTTCTGCGAGACCAGCCCGGGCCCGGTAAAATACGCAGCCGAACTCCTCGGCATCTGCGGGTCCGAGGCGCGCTTGCCGGTCTGCGAAATCGCCGACGCCTCGAAAAAATGCGTCGAGGAAGCGCTCGCCGCCGCCGGGGTCACCGCGAAAAGCAGCCCGCGGGCGGCCGCCGAGTAGCCCCCGTCCCTGACGTCCGTCATTTCGAGCGCAGCGAGTAATCTCGTTTCGCCCGCCAACAGTTTCGGCAACGGCCACAAGATTTCTCCGGCGCTACGCTTTGTCGAAATGACGGCTGGTAAATGGGCTGACACTCGCGCCCCGATATCCTACATCTCCCCCATGGCGACCAAACCCACCCATTCCAATACCGTCGCGCGGAACCGCAAGGCGCGCTTCAACTACGAGATCGAGGAAACCCTTGAGGCCGGGCTGGTGCTGCAGGGGTCCGAGGTGAAATCGCTCCGCGAGGGCCGGGCGAACATCGCCGAGGCCTATGCATCGGAAGACGGCGGCGAGCTTTGGCTGGTGAACGCCTACATTCCCGAATACAACGCGGCCAACCAGTTCAACCATGAGACCCACCGGCCGCGGAAGCTGCTGCTCAAGGCCCGCGAAATCGACAAGTTGATCGGGGCCTCGAACAAGGACGGCATGACCATCGTGCCGCTGGACATCCACTTCAACAACCGCGGCATCGCCAAATGCACCGTCGGCATCGCCCGCGGCAAGAAGCAATACGACAAGCGCGAAACCCAGAAACGCCGCGACTGGAACCGCCAGAAACAACGGCTCCTCCGCGACAAGGGGTAAAGCCAGGTCGCCGTCATTTCGACCGCAGGGAGAAATCTTGTCTCAACCGCCAACACTGTCAGCAGTTGAAACAGGATTTCTCCTCAGCTCGCCTCGTTGAAACGACACAGGCGGTCTTCCATATTGTTCTTGAAAAAAATCCTATATCTGTAACGCTTTCCGGTTCCCCAATGGCCGCCGCCTCCGTGCGATACGGCCCTCACCGGAAGGCGCCGCCAGAAAATGTTAACAAAAGCTAACATTTGCCACGGAATCGAATCTGAAACCGCGGAACTCTGCGGTTTCGCTTCGACCATGTTAGCTTTTTCGAGAGGGCCCTACCGCGGCCGTGCTTTCAGGTTCGCCAGCACCGCCAGCCTGAGGGCGCTCGACAACCCGCCGGTGTCTTCACCGTCCTGCGCCTCCCGCACCCGCGCCGCGTCGATCTCGCCCACCAGCGCATTCACCGACACGCCGCGCGCCGCCGCCAGATGCTGCAACTCGTCCCAGAACGCATCTTCCAGCGAAATCGAGGTCCGGTGCCCGGCGATGGTGACGGAGCGTTTATTCATTCAACATTCGCTATCCCAAACCGTCATTTCGACCAAGCGAAGCGCGCGGAGAAATCTTCGGCGGGGTTCGCATCGAGGGTCGATGGCACGAAGATTTCTCCGCTCCATACCGCTTTGCGGCATTCCGGTCGAAATGACGATGTGTGGCTCACGAGTCCCGCGGCCCCACCATGTCCCCGGGCTGCACCCATTCGTCGAACTGCTCCGCGGTCAGAAGCTCGAGCGCCAGCGCCGCTTGCTTCAGCGTCGTGCCATCCTTGTGCGCCTTCTTCGCGATCTTCGCCGCGTTATCGTAGCCGATGTGCGGGTTGAGCGCGGTCACCAGCATCAGGGAGTTCTCCATCAATTCGCCGATCCGTTCCCGGTTCGCCTCGATGCCAACCACGCAATTGTCGGTGAAGCTCACCATGCCGTCGGCCAGCAGCCGGATCGACTGCAGCAACCCGTAGATCATCACCGGCTTGAACACATTGAGCTCGAAATGCCCGTTCGAGCCCGCGACCGTGATTGCGGTGTTGTTGCCCATTCCCTGGGCGCAGACCATGGTCAGCGCCCAGGTAATGG
>JAJFFI010000362.1 GCA_021776755.1 Alphaproteobacteria bacterium
CCGGCCAGCGCTTCGAGGCGCTCGATGCGCCGCGCCGCGAGAATGACGCCGGCGCCGGCGGCCGCAAGCGTGCGCGCAAAGTGTGCGCCAAGGCCGCTTGAGGCACCTGTGACAAGCGCAGTCTTGCCGGTGAGGTCAAAGATCGTGGGAAGCGTCATGGGGGGTTCCGGTTTCCTATTGTGTTGCCTCAAACGGTCGGGGGCAGCCGCCGCTTGCCGAACTGGTCCCTGCCGAGACTTTCCGCGTCCGGCGAGGGCGGTGTGCGGGCGCCGGCCTTGATCGCATCGTTCTTCGCGGCCGACCGGTCCTTGAAGATCCAGAGCGACAGCAGCAGCGTCCCCAGCACGGTTCCGGCGGCATACATCCAGTATTTCCAGGTGATGATCCCGATGAGCGTGATCGAGAGGATGATGCCGATGCCGAAGACCTGGTTCACCAGATAGCAGCAGATGCGCACCCAGCGCTTTTTCGAGAACCAGATGCCGATCACAGTGAAGACGAAAACGACGAGCCACGAAAAATAGAGGATCAGGTTCCCGGTGTTATAGGGATTGAGCTGATCGAAGACGCCTTTGATGTTCTGGGTGAAGGATTCCACGGGGGGTCCTGACGGTTACAGGTTTGCCTAGAGGTTTCGGGCGGTTTCGCGAAGCACGAATTTCTGGATCTTGCCGGTCGAGGTCTTCGGCAGCTCCCCGAAGACGATCGTCTTCGGCACCTTGTAGCGCGCCATGTTCTCGCGGCAGTACGCGATCACCGTCTCGGCGGTGAGATTGGCGCCGGATTTCGGCGTGACAAACGCACAGGGCGTCTCGCCCCATTTTTCGTCGGGCCGGGCGACGACGGCGGCTTCCATGATCTCGGGGTGCTTGTAGAGTACTTCCTCGACCTCGAGGGAGGATATGTTTTCGCCGCCCGAGATGATGATGTCCTTCGAACGATCCTTCACCTCGGCGTAGCCGTCGTCATGCATGACGGCGAGATCGCCGGTATGGAACCACCCCCCCTTGAAGGCGGCGTCCGACGCGTCGGCGTTCTTCAGGTACCCCTTCATCACCGTGTTGCCGCGGAGCATGATCTCGCCGATGGTTTCGCCGTCGCGGGGCACCGGGTCCATGGTGTCCGGGTCACGGACGGACATGCTCTCAAGCGTCACATATTCGACGCCCTGACGCGCGGCCATCGCCGCCTGCTCGTCCATCGAAAGATCGTTCCAGGCGTCCTTCCATTCGCAGACGGTGGCCGGGCCATAGCATTCAGTGAGGCCATAGAGGTGCACGACGTGAAAGCCCATGTCGCCCATCTTGCGGATCACGGCCGACGGTGGGGCCGCACCTCCGGTGGCGGTCTCGACGGTCTGCGGGAAGCTCTGCTTCACCTCGTCGGGCGCGTGGATCAGCATGGTCAATACGATCGGCGCGCCGCACATGTGGGTCACGTTATGGTTCGCGATCAGCGGGAAGATCTTCGCCGGATCGACCGCGCGCAGACAGACGTGGGTGCCGCCCGCCGCTGTCACGCCCCAGGTGAAGGTCCAGCCGTTGCAGTGGAACATCGGCAGCGTCCAGAGGTAGCGCGAATCCGCCCGGACATTGAACGTGTAGGCATTGCCGATGGCGTTCAGGTAAGCGCCCCGGTGATGCAGCACGACGCCCTTGGGATTGCCGGTCGTGCCCGAGGTGTAGTTCAGCGTGATCGCCTGCCACTCGTCCTCCGGCACCTCCCAGGGAAAATCGGGGTCGCCCTCTTCGAGCAGTGCTTCGTAATCCTTCTCGCCGAGAAGTTCGCCATCGCCCTCATAGACCGGATCGTCGATATCGATCACCGGGATGGACCGCCCAAGGTCGGCGAGGGCGGCCTTGATGGTCGGCGCAAACTCGCGGTCGGTGATCAGGAGTTTCGACTCGCAGTGGTTCAGGATGAACGAGAGATTGGCCGCGTCGAGCCGGTAGTTCAGCGCGTTCAGGACTGCTCCCGTGGCCGGTACGCCGAAATGCGCCTCCAGCATCTCGGGCGTGTTGGTCGCCATGATCGAAACCGTGTCGCCGGTGCCGATGCCGCGTTTCGACAGCGCCGACGCGAGCCTGCGGGCGCGGGTATACACCTCCGACCAGGTATAGCTCCGCTCGCCGTTCACACCGTGGATGACCGCGGTTTTGTCCGGGAACACCAGCGCCGAGCGCTCAAGATAGGAGAGCGGCGAGAGCGGCACATGGTTCGCCGGGTTCCGGTCGAGGTGCTGTTCGTAGATGTTCGTCATGTCGGCGTGCGGCTCCCCTGCCCCGTGAAAATAACAGTGATCCGGGCGGGGCGCACTTTAGTGGCCTGCAGGTCGGGCGCAAGCATCACCATGCGGCCTCCAGCAGGTCGACGATCTGCGTGGCGTCCGCAATCGGACGCACATTGTTGCGGACGAAGATGGTTCCAAGACTGCCCTCGGCGATCGCCGCGAAGTCGTCCTTCGAAACATCCACGTCCCGCAGGCGGCTCGGGAGACCAAGGCCGGCAACAAGGCTGGCCACCGCATCCGCCGCGTCCTCGCCCGGCCGGCCCAGCGCGTCGGCGATCCAGGTCTGGCGGGTTTCGGTCCGGACGCGGTTGTAGCGCATGACATGGGGCAGCATGACGCAACTCGTGTAGCCATGCGGGACGCCGGAGACTGCCCCCAGAAGGTGCCCGATGCCGTGGCTCGCGCCGTACTGCACCCGGTTGAGGCCCATGCAGGACATCCAGACGCCAAGCTGGCAGGACTGCCGTGCGGCAAGATCGCCGGGCGCGCGTCTGGTTTCGGGCAGGCCAGCCGCGAGCAGCCGGAGGGCATGCAGCGCGCCGGCGTCGGCCAGGGGCTGAGGCGTCTGGCCGCAAACGGTTTCCACCGCATGATCGACGGCCCGGATGCCGGTACTGAGCCAGAGCCATTCGGGTGTGTGGACTGTCAGGGCCGGATCGAGCAGGACCGCAGCGCCCCCGATCCTGGGCTGGGTGTAGAGATATTTGGTGCGTTTTTCGGTGTCGGTCACGCCGGCGAGGTCTGAAAAGTCGGCCCCGGTCAGTGTCGTGGGCACGACGATCTGGCGGACCGGAGGGTTCTTGATCGGCGGGACCACCCGGTTGCCGTCCGAGTCCGCGCTGGCCTTGAGGGCGCGGAACCCTTCAACGTCACGTACGTCTTCCGCCAGCGCGATGAGCGCTGCTTTCACCGTGTCGATGTGGGTTCCGCCACCGACCGTGACGACGAGATCGGCGCCGCTGTCCCGAATTGCGGCGGCCGCTTTCAGCACTGTCTCGATGGGCGTGTGCTCGATGCAGCCGGTAAACGTACCGGCGAGCCTGTTGCCGAGCGCGGCTTCGATCGCGTCGATC
>JAJFFI010000363.1 GCA_021776755.1 Alphaproteobacteria bacterium
GTCATAGACGAACTTGTCGATCACCATTTCCGAGTCGGGGCCGACGGTGAAGGTCGTCTGATCGAGCAGCAGGATTTGCAGCGTGCTGCCGGGGCCGCTCTTGATGGTGTCGCCGAGGAAGATGGAGTCGCCGCTGGTGACGTCCTTGCCGACCGCATTTCCGCTGTTGCCAGTGTTCGCGCCAGTGTTCGCGCCAGTGTTCGCGTAGGCGACCCGCAAGACCTTGCCTTGCACGGCAGCGGCCACGCCCGCCCTTTCGCCGGCCGCTGTTGCGGTGTGCGCGAAGAACGGTGCGGCAATCAATGCCGCCGCCGCGATTGCGATGACCTGCCGGGTGAAGGACATGGTGGTAACCCCTAAATTCAGCGCCGCTGCGGATGCAACTGCATCTCCGGTCTTCCGGACGCCTCCTGCGATCCGGCCCCGGCGGCACTCCCTGTTTCCCATATTAACGAAAAGTTTGTCATGTATGTGACCGATTTTCGTCTTTCGCGCACCGGTTTTCGCGCGACATGGTTAACGCCGGTGTCGTTCCTGATGCTCAGAAATCAAGCCGTTTGCTGATGTTTACGCCGAACCGGCGGTTCGAATACTGAAAGTTGGTGATATTCGAGGTTGCCCGGTAATACTCGCCGGTCGCCGACACGGTCATGTTGCTGAAGAACTGTGGCAATTCGGCATCCAGCAGGATGGTCTGCAGCGGCGCGCCGATCGTCAGGCGCGCGCGGTACTGCATGTCGCGCCGCGTCCTGGTTGAAACCAGCGGGTCGAAGTCATCGTACTGGTCAAGCCGCCAGCCGAAATGCGACAGCAGGAACGCCCCCTTGCCGAGCAGCCAGGTGTGATCGACCGTGATCTCGTCGGCGAAATAGCTGAAATACTTGGTCCGCGCCTCCTTCCGCGCCCGGCTGTATTCGAGCGTCACGCGCATGTCGGCGCCGATCACGATGTCGGCGCCCACTCCGGTGCGAAACTCGGGCCCCGTCCGGAGGTTCGAGGCGGGCGATTCGTCGATGCCGAAATACTTCTGCCGTTCGGCCCGGAAGCGGGTGAACAGGTTGATCGGCCGGTTGTGGCGGTAATCGACGCGCACACCGCCGGCAAATCCGTTGATGAACGGTTCGTTCGACAGCCGGATCTGGCGGCGCTCGACATAGGGCGAGATCGTAAACGGGTTGAGATCGATGCTGCCGCCAAGGCGGCCCGACAGCGAGGCGACCGACAGGTCGTTGCGTTTCACCTGGTCGCCGGAATAGGCCGAGATGCTGAAATAGAGCTTGTGCAGCTCCTGGAAGCCCAGATCGTGGGTGACCGACAGGCGCCCGAAATACTGGAAGCTGGTGTCCCGCGCCCGGTTGCTGTTTCCGACCAGCGGCGCGCGCCCGATGATGGTCTCGAGCTCCCCGGACTCGGGGGCGCCATTGCGGTTCCAGTCGTACTGCCAGCCGAAACTTCCGAGGAACGAAAACCGCGTCTTGCGTTGGCGGAGCTTGATCTGATCGAGATAGCCTTCAAGCTGCCGGCGGAGCGAGTCGGGCATGTCGGCGCTGATCACCGCTTCGATCTCGCGTTCGGCCTCCAGCATATTGTCGAGCCGGAACAGCACGATCGCATAGAGCAGCCGGATATCGACGCGTTGGGGGGCGATCAGCAGCAGGCGCTCGAGCGTGCCCTGCGCGCCCTTCACGTCGCCGCGGCGGATCTGGGTTTTCGCAAACCGGAAATTGAGATCGATGTCGTCGGGGCGCGCCAGCACTTCCTCGAACGAGACATCGCGGCCCTCGAGCAGGCGGCGCTGTTCGGCCTCGCGGGCGGCCGCGGCCGCGCGACGGCGTTCCTCGGTGCGCTCTTCCTCGCTGCGGATCGTGGTGTTGGGGACGTTTTCCGCGCCCTGTCCGAATACCGGTCCGAAAACCGGCGCTGTCAGCAGCAGGCCCACAGCAGCGGCAAGCGTGACGCGGACCGCTGTATTCTGGCACGGGTGCCGCATTGTTCCCCCCAACGTACTTCGCGTCCGGCCCCACGCCCCACCCCGGTCCGTCGACGCGTCTTCAGCCGATCCCGCATCGCGGGAGTCCGGCGCGGCCCTATTGAACCGCCCGACTTCTATAACAGTCTGACCCGAAGGTGGAAACCGTCGCCGGCAGGGCCCGGGACCGCTATTTCGTCAACGCCTCGAACACCCCGTCCCAGCCGTCCGGCGGCGGCGATGCCTCATATCCGGCGATGCGCTCGCGATAAACCGTCCACACCGCTGTGCAGACCGTGGAGCTGGCATTGGCCTCACAGACCCCGATCGCGGCGCGGGCCGCCGCCCAGTCGCGGGAGCGATAGGCGCGGGTCAGATCGGCCACCGCCGTTTCCAGCGCCTTGAAGCTGTCGCTCCCGCGCATTTCCGGCCCGCCCAGCAGGGCGAAGATTCGCTCCGGGCGTTCCTTGCCCTTCACCCGGAGGAGATCGATCTCGATCGCTGCCATGTCCGGCGCCGCCTTCCGTGTCGCTTCGGCGATGATGATGTCGGTGCCATAGGTCTTGCATTGCCCCTCGAGACGGGAGGCGAGGTTCACGTCGTCGCCCAGCACCGAATAGTCGAAGCGTTGCTCCGAGCCCATGTTACCGACACTGCAATCGCCGGTGCTGATGCCAATGCCGAAACCGACCGGTTTGTAGGGTTTGTCTTCCCCGGCAGCCTCTTCCTCCCATGCGGTGTTCAGGTCTTCGAGGCAGATCCGCATCTTCAGGGCCGCCTCGCAGGCGCGGCGCGCGTGGTCGGGATCGTCGAGCGGCGCATTCCAGAACGCCATGATCGCGTCGCCCATGTATTTGTCGATGGTGCCGCGGTGCTCGAGGATGATGTCGGTCATTGGCGTGAGATAGCGGTTGATGAACCGGGTGACGCCCGCGGCATCCAGTTTTTCGGCAATCGACGTGAAGCCCCGGATATCCGAGAACAGGATGCTCATCCGCTTTGTCTCGCCGCCGAGCACGAGCTGCTTGGGATTGTCGGCGAGCCGGCTGACGAGCTCGGGCGACATGTAGCGCGAGAACGCGGTCCGCACCTGGCGGCGCTCGGCGTCCGTGCGCAGCATCGCGAGCAGCGTGTCCGCCAGATACACCAGCAGCGCGGTCGCCAGCGGAAAGAGCGGGTCGATCAGCAGCCCCGCCCCTTTGAAGGCGGTCCACGACACGGCGACCGAAGCGATCACCGCCAGCGCCCCGAGGACCGCGCCCCAGATGGCGCTGCGGCGGTGCGACACCCAGACAAGAAAAAGCCCGAGGGCAAGCAGGAAAACGAGCTCGGCCCCCGGTGCCCAGTCGGGCCGGATCAGAAAACTCTGGGAGAGGATCTGCTCGACGACCTGGGTGTGAACCTCCACCCCCGGCGTGCCCGAGCCGAGCGGCGTTGCCTTCAGGTCATTGAGGCCGACTGCGCTGGTGCCGATGAAAACAATGAAGCCCCCGATTTTTGACGCGTCGAAATCCGGTTC
>JAJFFI010000364.1 GCA_021776755.1 Alphaproteobacteria bacterium
CCCATCGGGAACATTTCTATCAGCTTGCGACAGCTTCCCTGTCGCATGCGCAGGTGTCGCTGCGGGTCGCTGCCGGAAACGCGGTGCTGATCGTACTGGCGCTGGTCTCGACGGGGGGTGGCTGGTTCACGGCCGCGGCGCTGGTGGGTGCGGTTGCGGTTGTCGTAGTCCTGTTGTTTGCCTTTGTACGAGCTGGGCGCGCCGGCCATGCCGCCGGATAGGTGCAAGCAGGGGGTGCATGTGATAGACCATCCGCAGTTGTATAAGGAGCTGCCTTCGGGCACGGCTCCTGTCCTTGGCAGCGATTAGACACGACGATCCGAACGATGGCCGCTTTCCTCCGTCTGCGCCGCGGTCGCACCGCGTTTCTCCATGACGTGTTCATGGCGGCGCTGTCATTCGTCGCCGCCCAGTACCTGCGTCTTGGCGAGAACGTCTTCTGGTACGCTGAGGACTATCTGGTGGTGGGAACGCTGTTGTTTTCCGCCATTGCCGCGGTGGTCTTCGCCTCGCTGCGGCTGTATCGCGGCATCTGGCGGTATGCATCGCTGAACGACATGATCGGCATCGCCAAGGCCGCGACACTGATCGTCCTGATCTTCCTGCCTGTCCTGTTCCTGACCAACCGGCTCGAGGCCCTGCCGCGCTCGTCGATGATCATCAACTGGTTCGTGTTGATGGCGCTCCTGGCGGGCCCGCGCGTTTTCTACCGCATCTGGAAGGACAAGAGCCTCGGCCGGGTCTTGGCGCGCGAGAACCGCAGGCGCATCCCGGTCCTGCTCGTCGGGGCGGGCGATGCCGCGGAGCTGTTTCTCCGATCGCTCGAACGCGACCCGGACGCGCGCTACGAGGCCGTCGGCATCATCGACGACAAGGGCAGCCGGGTCGGGCACGACATTCATGGCGTCTCGGTCCGGGGCGACATCACGGATCTGCCGGACGTCATCAAGGCGCTCCGGCGCGAAGGCCGGTCGCCGCAACGGTTGGTGATCACCAAGCGCAACCGGATGGACGGCACGATGGTGCGTGCGCTGCTCGATATCGCCGAGGGCAACGGCCTGACGCTCAGCCAGCTTCCGGAGCTGACCGACCTGCAATCCAGCCTCGCGAATGTCGGCGAGAACCTGGAGGTCCGCCCGATCGCGGTCGAGGACTTGCTCGGCCGGCCGCAGGCCGTGCTCGACCGCCCGGCGATGCAGCGCCTGATCGAGGGGCAGCGCGTGCTGGTCACCGGCGCCGGCGGCACCATCGGCGGCGAACTCGTGCGCCAGATTTGCGCCTTTGGCCCCGCGCATCTGTCGCTGCTCGACAGTTCCGAGTTCGCGCTCTACACGATCGACATGGAGGTCGCGGAGAAGTTCCCCGATCAGTCGCGCAGCACGCTGCTTTGCGATGTGCGCGATGCCGAGCGGTGCGGCGCCGTGATGCAGCGGGAGGCACCGAACATCGTGTTCCATGCCGCCGCGCTTAAACACGTGCCGATGGTCGAGATGCATCCCGAGGAAGGCGTGCTGACCAATGTGCTTGGCACGCGCGTTGTCGCCAACGCCTGCCGCGCCAATGGTGTGCGGGCCATGGTGCTGATCTCGACCGACAAGGCGGTGAACCCGACCAACATCATGGGCGCGACCAAGCGGCTCGCCGAAAGCTATTGCCAGGCGCTCGATCTTGCGGCCGACGGTTCCGGCACGCGCTTTCTCACGGTGCGCTTTGGCAACGTGCTGGGCTCAACCGGCTCGGTGGTGCCGCTGTTCCGCCGCCAGCTTGAGGCGGGCGGGCCGTTGACTGTCACGCACCCCGAGGTCACACGCTATTTCATGACCGTGCGCGAAGCTGTCGAACTTGTGCTTCAGGCCTCGGTCCTGGGCGTCGACGACTTCGACAACCACGGCAAGATTTTCGTGCTCGACATGGGCGAGCCGGTCCGCATCCAGGATCTCGCGCGCCAGATGGTGCGGTTGTCGGGCCTGGTGCCGGACGAGGACATCAAGATCGTGTTCACCGGTCTGCGGCCCGGCGAGAAGCTTTACGAGGAATTGCTCCACGCCAACGAGAACCTGATGCAGACGGCCCATGCCGGTATTCTTCTCGCGGCGCCCCGCACGGCCGATCCGAAAATCCTCGCCAAGGGGATCGACGACATGGTGAAGGCCGCCCGCACCGGCGAGGTCGACGCGGTCGTCGCCGCCCTGAGCCGGCTGGTGCCGGAGCTTTCGCGCACCCCCGCCAAGCCCGGCGTCACCACATCGGCAGCCCGCTGATACCCTGCCAATAGCCCCTGTTCCGGAGGAATTTTTCCGTGCCTGACCCCGGTGTCGTTCCCGTTACCCGCGCGCTCCTGTCGGTCTCCGACAAGGACGGTCTGATCGATCTCGCCCGGGCGCTGCACAGCCACGGTGCGGAAATCCTGTCGACCGGCGGCACGGCGAAAGCGATTGCGGAGGCCGGAATTCCGGTGACCGAGGTGTCAGACCACACCGGATTTCCCGAAATCATGGACGGCCGGGTCAAGACACTGCATCCGGCCATTCACGGCGGACTGCTGGGGCGGCGGGATCTCGACAGTCATCAACAGGCGATGCGCGAGAACAGCATCGCGCCCATCGATCTGATCGTCGTGAACCTCTATCCGTTCGAGCGGACAGTCGCCGGTGGGGCGGCGTTCGACGACTGCATCGAAAACATCGACATCGGCGGCCCGGCGATGATCCGGTCGGCCGCCAAGAACCATGCCCATGTCGCCGTGGTAACCGACCCGGCACAGTACGAAGAAGTCCTCGCAGCGCTCGAAGCGCATGACGGCGGCACGACGGCCGAGCTCCGCCGGTCTTTGGCTGCGGCCGCCTTCGCGCGGACCGCGACCTACGACGCCGCAATCTCGAACTGGTTCGCCGGCGAACTCGGCGACGAACTGCCGGCACGTGTCGCGTTTGGCGGAACCCGGGCACAGGTGCTGCGCTATGGCGAGAACCCTCATCAGGCGGCAGCACTCTATCTGACCGGCGACGCCCGGCCCGGGGTCGCCACTGCCGAACAGGTGCAGGGCAAGGCGCTGTCCTACAATAACCTGAACGACACCGACGCCGCGTTCGAACTGGTCGCGGAGTTCGACCGCCCGGCGGTCGCCATCATCAAGCACGCCAATCCGTGCGGTGTGGCGACCAGCGACGATATCGCGGACGCCTACGGGAAGGCACTGGCCTGCGACCCGGTCAGCGCGTTCGGCGGGATCATCGCGGTCAACCGGACGATCGACGCCGACGCGGCGAAGCTGATGACCGGAATTTTCACCGAGGTGATCATCGCTCCCGAGGCCGACGACGCGGCCCGCGAAATCATTTCGGCCAAGAAGAACCTTCGCCTGTTGCTCACCGGCGGCATGCCCGATGCATTGGCCAAGGGCCTGACCGTGCGCTCGATTGCGGGCGGGTTGCTGGTTCAGGGCCGCGACAATCTCTCGCGCTCCAGACCGGGTGACGGCGCCGGCGAACTCAGGATCGTGACCAAGCGGCTGCCGTCGAAGACCGAGATCGCCGACATGGTCTTTGCCTTCACGGTCTGCAAACACGTCAAATCGAATGCCATCGTTTACGCCAAGAACCGGGCGACCATGGGGATCGGCGCGGGGCAGATGAGCCGGGTCGATTCCGCGCGCATCGCTGCCTGGAAAGCACAGGAGATGGCAGAGGCGGCCGGGGAAAGCGAAAGCCGCGCGGTGGGGTCGGTCGTCGCCTCGGATGCGTTCTTCCCCTTCGCCGATGGCCTGCTGACCGCGGCCGAGGCCGGCGCAACCGCGGCGATTCAGCCCGGCGGATCGATGCGCGATGATAAAGTCATAGCTGCCGCAGATGAAGCAGGTTTGGCGATGGTTTTTACCGGGCACCGGCATTTCCGGCACTAATTCGAGAAACTTCTATTTTATTACTTCTTTTCGCCTGATTTCCTGCTCTCAGCACCTGCTAAGTCCCGCCAGGCGGCCGCGCTGCCCAGGCCCTTGTTGTGGTAGTAGACCAGTTGCGCGAGCTGGCGTATGGGCGGCATGGCAAGCGCCAGATTGAAGCACCAGTCCGGCAGGCCCACGTCGGCGGCGGTCCGCATCAGGCTCTTCCAGCGGAAGCGCGGGTAGCCGTCCGTCATCGGCACGCCCGGGTCCGGCCCGCCCTCTTCGAGATAGTCCGCGATCGCGTCTGCCGCCGCGCGGCTGTGGTGGAGGGCGGTGTAAATGCCGCCCGCGGTCAGCGGCGAGACAATTCCTGCCGCGTCGCCAACAAGCAGCACGCCCGGCGCCGAGATCGGGCTGACCTTGCCGCCGACCGGGATCGGACCGCTGCGACGGGCGACCACCTCGGCATCCGAAAAATCGAAAAGCCGTCCGCATAATGAAATAAAAGCGCCAAGGTCCGGCCGCCACCGCCGGTTGCAGGCGAGACCAACCTGGGTGATACCGCCGACGGTCGGCACCAGCCAGGCGATATAGCCCGGTGCGAGCCGGCGCGAGAGGAAGGTGTGCAGAAAATCGCCATCGACGCCGCGCACCCCGGAGAACTCGGCCTCGAGTCCGATCAGGTGATGCGTGTTGAGCCCGAGACCGAACTGCTGCGCGATCCGGGATCGCGCGCCGTCCGCACCCACCAGGTAGCGGGCTCGGAGACCGTTGCCATCGAGGACGAAGACATCGCCGTCTCG
>JAJFFI010000365.1 GCA_021776755.1 Alphaproteobacteria bacterium
CGGCGGCGGCATGTCCTGGGTGGCGAGATAGATTACCCCGCCACCGATGCTGCCGACCACGACGACCACGCCGACATAGATCAGCTTGGTCATCAGCCCGTGCCCGCGCGGCCGGATGGCCGCGGCCCCCATCGCACTCGAGCCCAGTGTCCCTGACATCTTGCGCCGCCGTTTTGTACCCGCCATGTCTGCTGCCGTCCCGTTGTCCCCGTACCGCCGACACCACACCCTGGCCCTGTACGCCGCAGTGCCCCTGCGGCGACAGATCGAGCCGGGATATGATAGACTTTTTGCCTAGGCGGACCCCGTGGCGATATTACGGCAGCCGCCGCCACAGACAAACCGTTCATCCGCGCCACACAACAGGTCCGCATCCGCGACGCAATGAGACTGCCGTGAAATCCCCCAGCCAACCGCGCACCATCGATGTGCCCAAACCGGTCGTGCTCGTCGGATTGATGGGCGCGGGCAAGAGCCATATCGGCCGGCGGCTCGGGCAGCGGCTGCGGATCCCGTTCGTCGACGCCGACCACGAGATCGAAAAGGCCGCAGGGCGGTCGATTGCGGACATATTCAAGGAGTTCGGCGAGCAGGAATTCCGCGAAGGCGAGCGCCGGGTGATCGCGCGCCTGCTCGACAGCGAGAACATGGTGCTGGCGACCGGCGGCGGGGCTTTCATGAACGACGAGACCCGCGAACGCATCCTCGAAAGTTCGATCTCGGTCTGGCTCCGGGCCGACCTCGACCTTCTGGTCAAGCGCACGTCCCGGCGCGATAGCCGCCCGCTGTTGAAGACCGGCGACCCGCGCGAGATTCTGCAGCGCTTGATTGACGAGCGCTATCCGGTCTATGCGCTGGCAGACATCATCGTCGACAGTGTCGACGGCCCCGGCGGCGTGACCGTCAACCGGGTGGTCGACGCGCTCGCCGACTGGATCGATGCACAACCCGACGACTACGTGGATGCCGCCGAGTTCGGCGCCTGACATTGACCAACTGACGCAAAATATGAACCGGATCGACCCGTCCCCTTCCGACACGCCGCCCGCCGCGGCCGCCGAGCGCGTCCCGATCGCCCTCGGGGAGCGGAGCTATGACGTGATCGTGGGCGCGGACCTGCTGGCACGGGCGGGTGAGTTGACGGCCCCAGTGCTGGCCCGGCCGCGGGTCGTGATCGTGACCGACGAAAACGTCGCAGCACTCCATCTCGGCGCGCTCGAAGCCGCGCTTGCAACGGCCGGCATCACGCACGAAAGCATCGTCCTCAAACCGGGCGAGGCGACGAAATGCTTCACTGAACTTGAATCCCTGCTCGACCGCCTGCTCGCCCGGAAGGTCGAGCGCTCGACGACGCTGGTCGCTTTCGGCGGCGGGGTCATCGGCGACCTCACCGGATTTGCCGCGGCCGTGTTGTTGCGCGGGGTGGACTTCGTCCAGATCCCGACAACCTTGCTCGCCCAGGTCGACAGTTCCGTTGGCGGCAAAACCGGCATCAATGCCGCGGCCGGCAAGAACCTCGTCGGCGCCTTCCACCAGCCGTGCCTCGTGATCGCCGACACCAGTGTGCTCGATACGCTGCCGCCGCGCGAACTTGGCGCGGGCTATGCCGAGGTCGTGAAGTACGGCCTCATCGGTGATGCGGACTTCTTCGCCTGGCTCGAGGACAACGGCGCGGCCGTGCTCGCCGGCGATACCGACGCCCGGCGCCACGCGATCACCACCTCGTGCCGTGCCAAGGCCAATATCGTCGCGCAGGACGAGCGCGAGGGCGGCGTGCGCGCACTGCTCAACTTCGGGCATACCTTCGGGCATGCATTCGAGGCCGAGACCGGATATGGCGACGCGCTTCTGCATGGCGAGGGCGTGGCGCTCGGCTCGGTCCTCGCGTTCGATCTTTCGGTCCGTCTCGGCCACTGTCCGGCTGCGGACGCCGACCGCGTGCGCAGCCATTTCCGGGCCGCCGGTCTGCCGGTCGATCTTGCCGATTGCGGCAAACCGCTTGAGGCGAGCGCCCTCATAACCCATATGCGGCAGGACAAGAAGGTCACCGATGGCCGGATGACCTTCGTCCTCGCCCGGGGCATCGGCGATGCCTTCCTGACGCGCGACGTCGACGAGACGACGCTGGCAGCCTTTCTCACTGACGCCGGCGCGGCCTGACCGCCGCGCCCGCCAAACCAGATCGACATCATGGATATCGGATTGCTCTACAGCTTCGGGCCGATTGCGCTCCTGCTTCTGCTCTCGGCCTTCTTCTCGGGCTCGGAAACCGCCGTCACCGCGGCGTCCCGCCCGCGCATGCAGCAGCTCGAGGCCAACGGCAATGCGCGCGCCGCGGTGGTCAACCGGCTTCGCGATAACAACGAACGCCTGATCGGCGCGATCCTGCTCGGCAACAACCTCGTCAACATCCTGGCGTCGGCGCTGGCGACCAGCCTCGCGATCGAGCTCTTTGCCAAGGGCGGTGTCGTCTACGCGACCCTGATCATGACGCTGCTCGTGCTGATCTTCTCCGAAGTCATGCCGAAGACCTATGCGATCAATAATGCCGACCGGGTGGCGCTTGCCGTGGCGCCGGTGCTGCGCTGGGTGGTATTCCTGTTTGCGCCGGTCAGCCGGGCGGTCGAGGTCATCGTCCGCGGCACGTTGCGGCTGATGGGCGTGACGCTGGATCCCGACATGAGCGGGTACAGCGAGGAAGAACTCCGCGGCGCGATCGAATTGCACCAGGGCGAGGAATACGAGATCGAGCACGAGCGGAAGATGCTCCGCAACATCCTCGATCTGGCCGATGTCGAGATTGGCGAGATCATGTCGCCGCGGGGCAGCATGGACACCGTGAACGCCGACTTGCCGGCCGCCCAGGTCATCAACACCGTCCTCTCCAGCACCTTCACCCGCATCCCGGTCTGGCGCGATACGCCCGACAACATCATCGCCATCGTGCACGCCAAGGCACTCGTTCAGGCCGTGAATGCGCAAGCCGGCAAGACGCGCAGCAAGAACGCGAAGCTCGATTTCGACACCCTCGGGTCCAAGCCCTGGTTCGTGCCCGAGACCACGTCGCTGCTCGACCAGATGCACGCCTTCCGTGACCGCGAGGAACACTTCGCGTTGGTGATCGATGAGTACGGCGCGCTCCTTGGCATCGTCACGCTGGAAGACATTCTCGAGGAGATCGTTGGCGAGATCATCGACGAGCTTGACCCGTCGAGCCACGGGCCCATGCCCGGCGTGCGCCAGCTCGCCGATGGGGAAATGATTGTCGAGGGCACGGTCACGATCCGCGATCTCAACCGCGAGTTTGACTGGCGCCTGCCGGACGCCGAGGCCTCGACGATTGCAGGCCTGGTTCTCTTCGAGGCGCAGCGCATTCCCGAGGTCGGCCAGTCCTTCCATTTTCACGGCTTCCGGTTCGAGATCCTCAAGCGCGAGCGCCAGCAGATCACCTCACTCCGCATGGTGCCGGACCCCGTGGACGACGACACCGCTTCATAAGAACGCCGGCTCATAAGGACGCCAGCTCATAAGGACGCCAGAATGCCGCTATCAAACCCCGCCCCCCGCGAACACATCCACACTCGCACCCTAGACATGCGCGGCTACCAGCGGGAGGACGGTCTCTGGGATATCGAAGGGCATCTTCGCGACACCAAGGCCTACGGCTTTGACTCGACCTGGCGCGGGCGCGTCGAGGCGGGCACGCCGATCCATGAAATGTGGCTGCGCCTCACCATCGACGACCGCATGGAAGTGAAGGAGGTCGAGGCAGTGACCGACGCGCACCCCTTCCCGACCTGCCCCGAGGTCACGCCGAACTTCAAGGTGCTGACCGGCACGCGCATCGGCATCGGCTGGAACCGCAAGGTGCGCAAGTTGCTTGGCGGGGTGAAGGGCTGCACGCATCACGTCGAGATGCTGTCGCAGATGGCGACGGTCGCGTTCCAGACCTTTGCCGGCAAGCGCCGCCGCGAGGAGGACGAGAAAGAACCAACGCCCGAATCGCGCCGCCCGCGGCTGCTCAACACCTGCTACGCGTTCGCCGATGACGGCCGGGTCGTGAAGGAAGAATACCCGTCGTTCTACAAGGGGGACTAGCGCAGCGGCCCCACCCTGCAGGCCCGCGCACTACTGGCCCGCCCTATTGGCCCGCTCTACTGAATAGCCGCGCGTCCGGCTGCAAAGCCCGACATGCGCCGGACATAGTCGAGCACGAAGACCCGGATGGCGGAGGTCAGCGACGAGCCGGCCTTGTGTGACGAGACTTCCTCACAGATATCATCGATCGAGCGGCCCTCTTCCTTGCTGATCGACTCAAGGGCCTCCCAGAAAGGGCGCTCCATCCGCACACTCGTGCGGCGGCCCTCGATGCGGATGTTCTTCAGAACGGCTCCGTGTTGCATGACCATACCAGTTGATTGTTTCTCCCGAACCGGTGCCCGCCGGAGCGATTTTTCCGGTGGCCCGCGCGCAAGGTCCGCTGCAAGCGGTTTCTCCTGCACCCCCGTTATGGGTAAATCCTGGGGCGAATTCAAAAGCTTCGCCGCGTTCTCACGCAGAATTGAACGTTGCCGGGACCAAATCGTGCGTCTGCGGTGCGTTTTCTGGAACGATTGTTCAAAATCGCTCGTGTACCCGCAAACAGCGAAACTCACGGGG
>JAJFFI010000366.1 GCA_021776755.1 Alphaproteobacteria bacterium
AATGTCGCCCGGTCGAAGACCGGCGTGTCGGCGGGGCCGTCCTTTTCGAACCAGACCGGGCGGGTGTCGATGGGGTCTGGCGCGCCGGCGTCCGGTGCCTTCGGCACCATCTTGCCCCGCCCGAGGCGGCCCACCGCGATCATGCGGACATTGACCAATTCGACCGGGTCCTCTTCCGAGTGATAGCCGTATTGCCGGTCGTGGGCCTCGAAGAACGCCTGGCGCAGCGTTTCGAGATCGGGGGCTGGCACCGCGTCCGTGCCGTCGGCGGCCGGCAGGGACACGGCGAGTTCGAAGTTCTGGCCGACATAGCGCATGTCGAGCAGCACCTCGATGCGCCGCGCCGCACCCGTCATTTCTTCGGACTTGAACCACTCGGCGGCCCGCGCGCTCAGGGTCTCGAAGATCCCCGCGAGCGGCTTCAGGGCTGCCTCGCCGAGCAGCAGGCGCTCGGAGTGCACGAAGTCTTCTTTCAGGTCTGAAACGATCAGCCCCTGGGCGCAGAGGATACCCGGCGCGTAGGGCACGAGGATTTCCTTGATGCCGAGGCTCCGCGCCACATCTCCCGCATGCAGCGCGCCGGCGCCGCCGAAGGGCATCAGCACATAGTCGCGCGGATCGTGACCGCGCTCGACCGAGACCGTACGGATCGCGCGCACCATGTTGGCGGTCACGATGCCGAGAATGCCGAGCGCGGTTTCCTCGGGCGAGTAGCCGAGACGTTCGGCAGCGGGCGCGAGCGCCTTCCGCGACAATTCCGGGTCGAGACTCATGCGACCGCCGACGAGGCCGCCCGGCGAGAGCCGCCCGAGCAGCAGGTTCGCATCCGTCACCGTGGGCTCGGTGCCGCCGCGGCCATAGCAGGCCGGGCCCGGATCAGCACCTGCACTGGCCGGGCCGACCTTGAGCAGGCCATCGCGCTCGAACCAGGCAATCGAACCGCCGCCCGCGCCCACGGTGTTGATGTCGACCATGGGCTGGCGCACCGGGAATCCCGCGACGTCGCGGTCCATGCTGATGCCGGCGTCGTAGTTGCGGATCAGCGCGACGTCCGCGCTGGTCCCGCCCATGTCCAGCGTAATGACGTCCGGGCGTTTGGAGAGGGCTGCCGAATAGATTGCGCCGACCGCGCCCGCCGCCGGGCCCGAGAGCGCCGTGCGCACCGGATAACGCCGCGCGGTGTCGATCGACATGACGCCGCCGCTCGACTGGTAGATGCCGACCGGCGCGTCTGAAACCAGCTTGGCCATTTCGTTTTCGAGATAGGTGAGGTAGCGGCCCATCACCGGTTGCAGATAGGCATTGAGGACCGTCGTCGAAAACCGCTCGTATTCGCGGAATTCGGGCTGCACCTCGGACGACAGCGAGACCTGGATGTCGGACGCCTGCCGTACCGCCTCGCCGACAGCGGCTTCGTGGCTGCCGTTGAGATATGCAAAGAGAAAACACACCGCGATCGATTCGGCGCCCGTGTCGAGCGCTGCCTTCACCGCGGCCTCGATGTCTTTCGCATCCGGCGCCTTCAGCACCTTGCCCCCGGGGCCGCAGCGCTCGGCACGCTCGATGCGGCGCTCCCGCGGGACCAATGGGTCCGGATGATCCTCCTGCAGCGAATACATATGCGGGCGCGTCTGGCGGCCGATCTCGAGCAGGTCGCGAAAGCCCTCGGTCGTGATCAGCGCGACCTTGCCGCCGCGCCGCTGGATCAGCGCATTCGTCGCGACCGTCGTGCCGTGCCCCACGCGGTCGACATCCTTCGGATCGATGCCGAATTCCTCCAGCATATCCGTCAGACCGAGGATAATGGCCTCGGCGGGATTGGCCGGCGTGGACGGGCGCTTGAACAGCCGCACCTCGCCGGTCTTCGCCTTGAGCGCGTAGAAATCCGTGAACGTGCCGCCCACGTCGATGCCGATCAGCCAGCTCAAGATACAGTCCTCTTCAAAGGCCCAGAACGACGCTGGACATATTTTTATACACGATGTATATAATTAACCCGAGTTGACCCGGGAGGTCAAGATGCCTGTATGTCTCCAACGGAAAGACTTGCGCTTCAGAGTTGCCCGCGGGGCGTCCGTTTAATATTGGTACACAAACACCAAGCAGGTTGCAGGAGAGTTCGATGAGCGAAGCGGTCACGGCTGAAGAGGCGACAGGCAAGGACGGCAAATATGTCGGCCAGCGCGTGTTGCGCCGCGAGAACCCGCCACTGCTCAAGGGCCAGGGTAAATTCATCGACGACCTCCCGGTCGGACCCGGCACGCTGCACGCAGCCATCCTCCGCTCGCCCTATCCGCACGCCGAAATCCGCGGCATCGACACCTCGAAGGCCGAGGCGATGCCGGGCGTCAAATGCGTGCTGACGGGTGCCGAAGTCGAGGCGCAATGCGACCCGCTGATCGTCGGCTTCAAGAATCCGATGCGCTACTTCGGCATCGCGACCGACCGGGTCCGTTATGTCGGCGAGCCGGTGGTCGTGGTCTGCGCAACCGACCGCTACAAGGCCGAAGACGCGCTCGACGTGATCGAGGTCGATTACGCGCCGCTCCCTGCCGTGGTCGATCCGGTCGAGGCGGCCGGGGAGGATGCGCCGGTGCTGCACCCGGGTGCAGACTCGAACGTGGTTTCAAAGCGCGACTTCGTCCACGGCGAACCGGCCAAGGCTTTTGAGGAGGCCGAGAACATCATCGACTTCTCGATCACCTACCCGCGGAACTCGATCACGCCGATGGAGACCTACGCGGTCGTCGCCGAATACCTTGAGGACACCGGCGGGTTCGATGTGCTGTCCAATTTCCAGGGGCCGTTCTCGATCCATCCGGTGATGGCGATGGCGCTCCGCATTTCCGGCAGCAAGCTCCGCCATCGGAGCCCGAAGAATTCCGGCGGCTCGTTCGGCTCGAAGCTGACGCTGTTTCCCTACATCGTCGTGCTGTGCGTCGCGGCGCGTAAAGCCAAACGGCCGGTCAAATGGATCGAGGACCGGCTCGAGCATCTCTCGTCGGCCAACGCCGCCCCCAACCGCGTCACCCGCGTTGAAGGCGTGTACGACAAGGACGGCATCGTCTCGGCGATCCGGCTCACCCATTTCGACGATCACGGCGCTTATCTCCGCGCACCGATGCCGGCGCCGATCTACCGCATGCACGGTGTCTCGACCAACGGCTACCGCATCAAGCACGTGCATGTGACCAACAACATCATGGTCACCAACAAATGCCCGACGGGCGCGGTGCGCGGTTTCGGCGGCCCGCAGCTTTATTTCGGTATCGAGCGGATGATGCACAAGATTGCGGTCGAGCTCGGCCTCGACCCGCTCGACGTGATCCGCAAGAACCTGATTGCGACCGACAGCTTTCCCTACAAGGCGCCGGCGGGCGCCCTGCTCGACAGCGGCGACTACATCGGACTGCTGGATGCCACCGTGAAGGAAGGCAAGCACGCCGACCTGATCGCGCACCGCGACAAGATGCGCGCGGAGGGCCGGCTCTACGGCATCGGGTACGCCGCCGTGGTCGAGCCGAGCCAGTCCAACATGGGCTACATCTCGACCCTGAAAACCGGCGCCGAGCGCGAGCGGGCCGGGCCCAAAGACGGCGCGGTCGCGGCGGGCACAGTGACGGTCGACCCGGTGGGCTCGATCAGCGTCGTCGGCGACTCGGTGCCCCAGGGCCAGGGCCACCAGACCGCGCTGGCGCAGATCGTCGCCGACGAACTGGGCGTGAAGGTCGAGGACGTCGTCGTGAACCTCGAGACCGACACCCAGAAAGACAACTGGTCGATCGCGGCCGGTAACTACTCCTGCCGTTTCGCGCCGGCCTCGACCAGTGCAACGCATCTTGCCGCCACGAAGGTGCGCGAAAAACTCGCCCGTATCGCGAGTTCGCAGATGAACACACCGCCGGATGACCTCGAGTTCGCCGACGGCAAGATCAGGTCGAAGAAAAACCCGGACAATGCCCTGCCGTTCTACCGGGTCGCGGGCCTCGCCCACTGGTCGCCATCGAGCCTGCCCGACGACATGGAGCCGGGTGTGCGTGAAACCGCCTACTGGAGCGCCCCGGAACTGACCCCGACGACCGCGAACGACGAGATCAACACGTCCTTGGCCTACGGCTTCGGCTTCGATTTCGCCGGCATCGAGATCGATCGCGACACCGGCGAGGTGCGGGTCGACAAATACGTCAGCTCTCATGACTGTGGCACGATCCTCAATCCCGGGCTCGCCGACGGCCAGATCCACGGCAGCTTCGGGGCCGCGATCGGGGCCGCGCTCTATGAGGAATTCCGCTACGCCGATGACGGCAGCTTTCTCTCCGGCACGTTCGCCGACTATCTCGTCGCGACCGCGCCCGAAATGCCCAAATTCGATCTGATCCACACGGTGGTCTGCCCCTCGCCCTACACGCGGCTTGGCGCCAAGGGCATCGCCGAAGGCAACCAGTATTCAACGCCCGTGTGTCTGGCCAACGCGGTCGCCGACGCGCTCGGCAATCCGGACGACATCGACATCACGGTGCCGCTCACTCCCCCGAAGGTCTTCGAGTGGGTGCATGGCGCGGAGGCCCCGCCGCCTGAAGGAAAAGGCAAGGAAGAGATCGCGAGGTCCGGCAAGTCGCGAATGGTCACGGGTTCGGGCGAGTCGGTCGTGCCTGCCACCCGCGAAGAGGTCTGGGCGACCCTGCTCGACCCGGACAAGCTCGCCGCCATCATCCCGGGCTGCGAGAAACTCGACAAGCTGTCGGACGACGCCTACCGCGCCGACGTTCAGCTTGGCGTGGGGCCGGTGAAGGGCAACTTCCGCGCCAACGTGCAGCTCTCCGACATGACCGAACCCGAGGACGTCACGCTGTCGGGCGACCTGATTGGGCCGCTGGGTTCTGCGGCAGGCTCCGGCAAGGTGCAGCTTCACGAGCACGCGGACGGCACGATGGTCCGCTACGACTACGAGGTCGCAATCGCCGGCAAGGTCGCCTCGGTCGGCGGGCGCATGCTCGATGGCGCGGCCCGCACCGTGATCGGCGGCTTCTTCAAGGCGCTGGTCGCGCAGGCTGCCGGCGGAAAATCGAATGACAACGGCGCCGGGCTCTCGGTCAGCCGCAAGGACAGCATCGACGGCGAGGACAAGCCGGGCTTCTTCAAACGCTTTTTTGGAGGCGGATCGTGAAGCCCGCGGCATTCGACTACGTCCGCGCAGACACGCTCGACGAAGCGCTCGGCGTGCGCGCCGAACATGGCGCCGACACCAAGGTGATGGGCGGCGGCCAGTCGCTGATGCCGATGCTGAACATGCGGCTCGCCCGCCCGGGCATCCTCGTCGACGTCTCGCGCGCAAGCGACCTTGGCGGCATCGAGATCCGCGACGGCATGATCGAGATCGGCGCAAGCGTGACGCAGGCCGAGCTCGAAAAATGGGACGAACTTGGCGACGCCTCACCGCTGCTTGCGCAAGCCATCCCCCATATCGGCCACTTCCAGACCCGCAACCGGGGCACCGTCTGTGGCTCGCTCTGTCACAGCGACCCGAGCTCCGAGCTGCCGCTGTCGCTCGCGACCCTCGGCGGCGAAGTCGTGCTCAAGAGCAAGCGCGGGTCGCGCACGCTCAAGGCCGGCGATTTCCAGACCGGCATGCTGCAGACCGATGTCGCCGACGACGAGGTCTGTGTCGCGGCC
>JAJFFI010000367.1 GCA_021776755.1 Alphaproteobacteria bacterium
ATCCACCGCCACCTGCAGACCCTGATCGAGGGCGGCTACGTTATCCAGGAGGACGGCGGCGAACGGTACCGGGTGAGCGCGCGGCTGATGGCCCTCGGCGAGGCGGTCAGTTCGAACTTCGATCTGGCGATTGCCTCGCGCCCGGCGCTCGACGAACTGCGCAGCACACTCGGTCACAGCGTTGCGATCAGCATCCCGGAGATGGGCGGCATCCGTATCCTGTCGGTCATCCGGGGCGGCTCGGACGTCGAGATCGGTGTCCGGTCCGGCTCGCTCCTGCCGTTCCACACATCGTCGCAGGGCAAGGTCACGCTGGCCTTCGGCGACACCGGCATCCGGGACCGGGTGCTTGGCGGCAAACTCGACCGCAGCACTCCTGAAACCATCACCGACCGCGAGGACCTGGCGTCCGAACTCGACCGGGTCCACGCCCGGCGCTGGGCGACCTCGGGCAACCAGACGGTGCTCGGCCTGAACGCGCTCGCAGCCCCCGTGTTCGACGCCCTCGACCAGTTCGTCGGCGCCGTTGCGATTGTCGACTCGGTCCAGTTCATCACCGAGGACCCCAGTGCGGACCAGATCAACGGAGTCCTCGGGGCGGCCCGGCGCATCTCCTGCTCGCTCGGGCACCAGGCCGCGCCATGACAGAGTATGCAGCGATTGACTCAGGAAGGTTTTTTTGGGATCGTATCGGTAAGCGTTATCTTGTTTCGCACAGTAGAACAGCTGGGTGATGCAGGCACCAAGGCCGCCGAAGGTGGCTGATTACTCAGGGAGGAGTGAAATGAAATATCCGAAAATTATTGCCGCCGCGGCGGCAGGGCTTGCCCTGTCGGTCGGCGTTGTCAGCACCGGCCTCGCGCAGGAGTACACTTTCAAAGTGGCGCATGCCGCCTCCGAGTCGCACCCGCTTCACAAGTATGTCGTGTTCTACAAGGAGCTCGCCGAGAAGAAGACCGGCGGCAAGGTGAAGATCGAGATCTTCGCCAACCGCAAGCTGGGCGGCGACAAGGACGTGCTGCTGGGCGTGAAGTCCGGCACGATCGAATCCGGGTTCGTATCCTCGGTGTTGTTCGCGCTGATCGTCCGCAAGAGCTCGTTTGATGCGCTGCAGCTGCCGTACGTCGTGTCCAGCTATGACAACCTGCTGACGATGCTGCAGTCCGAGCCCGCCAACAAGATGCTCGCCTCGCTCGACGACGTTGGCATCAAGGGCCTCGGCTTCGGTGAAGCCGGCCAGCGCCACTTCCTTTCCAGCAAGGGGCCGGTAACCAAGCTCGCCGATTTCAACGGCCTCAAGACCCGCATCGTTCCGGTGCCGCTGCACAAGGCGATCTGGGAAAAGACCGGCGCCAATCCGGTCGGCATCGCCTACGGCGAGGTCTATACCTCGATGCAGACCAAGGCGATCGACGCAGTCGAGTTCAACGCCTCTTCCGTCGAGGCCGAGAACCTCTTTGAAAACGCCAAGCATTTCAGCCTCACCGGCCACTATTTCTGGCCGATTGTCCTGATCCATAACAAGGCGAAGTTCGACGCATTGCCCAAGGACATCCAGGCCCAGCTGCAGGAGGCCGCCCGCGAGGCGACCGTCAAGCAGCTCCATTATGTCCGGGACGACGAGGCCGCAACGCTCAAGAGCCTCGAGGGCAAGGGTGTGAAGGTCTACAAGTTCGAGGAAATCGACAAGATGCGCGAGATCATGAAGCCGGTCGTCGACGAATGGGTTGGCCGCGATCCGATCATTGCCGAGTACGTCGCCCAGGCTCGCAAGCTCGAGGCGGGTCAGTAAGCGGTGCCCCGGGCCAAGGTCTATAACTGGGACGACCTCGATCGCGAGGTCGTCCGCCCGGGCGTCAAGCGGGCAGGCTTCCGCGGTGAAGATGTCCTGATGGTGATGAACTGGCTCGACCCTGGGATGGAGGTCAATCCGCACAGCCATCCCTTCGAGCAGGTCGTATTCATCGTCAAGGGACGCATGAAGTTCACCGTGGGCGACGATGTGCTGGAGGCCGGGCCGGGAAGCCTGATCCGGATTCCGCCCGACGTCATGCACTGCGGCGAGCCCATCGGAGACGAGCAGGTGCTCAACCTCGATGTGTTCAATCCGATCCGCGAAGACTACCGGCATCTGGTCGAGTACCAGGCGCCGGATTTCGAGGACGCTGCGGACACCTGAAATACTTGGCCTGGACAGTGTCTCCGGAGCCGGCCTTTCGAGGCCGGCTCCCATGAGACGCATGCCTTTCAATCGCACTTTTGCGATGCGGGCAAAGGGGGAGGATGAAGATGGTCGCCGAAACCGAGAAATCCATCTGGCAGCGCATCGCGGCTTGGTACACGGCTGCGATGGCAGTGCTTGGTTGTTCGCTGCTGGCAGGAATCGTCATCATCATGGGGGTGCAGGTTTTCTTCCGCTACGTTCTGAACGACTCGATCATCTGGGCCGAGGAAATGTGCCGGTACTTTCTGGTCTGGATCACGTTCCTGTTTCTCGGCCTCGCCTACCAGAAAGGCGAGATGATCTCGCTTTCGATCCTGATGTCCCGCGTGCCGCGCAACGTGCAGATTGCCCTTACGGTCTTCGCCCATGTCACGAGCATCGTGTTCCTGGGTTTCATCGTCTGGTACGGGTTCCTTTTTGCGCAAGGCAATGCACTGCAGACCCTGCCTGCTTTCGATTTCATCGGGGCCGCGTTCCTCGGCAGCGGCCAGACCCTCGATATTTCCTCGGTCTGGCTCTACGGCTCGATACCGGCCGGCGCCGCAATTCTGGCAATCCACATGGCGGTCATGCTTGTGGTTCGGGTGAGGCAGCTGCTCGCCGGCGAGAAAATCTACGACGATCTCGCCGAGGGTGACGCGCCCGGGCTGGAGACCCGCTGATGGGGCTCTTTCTCGGAAACTTCATGGCCTTCATGCTGGTGGGTGTCCCTATCGCAATCGCCCTCGGCATCGCGTGCGCCGCCTATCTGATGTTCACGGGCAACATCGGCCTGTTGCTGGCGATGCCCCAGCGCATGGTCGCGGGCGTCGATGTGTTCGTGCTGCTGACGATTCCGCTGTTCGTGCTGGCCGGCAACCTGATGAATGCCGGCGGCATTACCGACCGCATCGTCGACTGCGCCCGTGCCCTTGTCGGACATATCCGCGGCGGTCTGTCGCTGGTGAATGTTGTCGCGAGCATGTTCTTCTCGGGCATCAGCGGTGCTGCCACCGCGGACAGCTCGGCCCTCGGCACCGTCCTGATCCCCGCGATGGTCAAGGAAGGTTACGACAAGTCATATGCGGCGGCGCTCACTGCCGTCAGCTCGGTGATCGGGCCAATCATTCCGCCCTCGATCACCATGATCATCTACGGCGTCCTTTCGGGCACCTCGATCGCCGAACTGTTCCTCGCTGGAATCGTGCCCGGCATAATGCTGGGTTTCGGGCTGCTGATCTATGCCTGGTTCGCGGCCAAGCGGCACAACTATCCGGTCCATCCCAAGGCCCCGCTACGCGAGCGCGCCATCGCCGTCGGCCGCGCGATCCCGGCCCTGCTGCTGCCCTTCATCATTCTGGGCGGCATCCTTTCGGGCGTCTTCACTCCCACCGAGTCGGCGGCGGTCGCAGTGATTTACGCCTTTCTGGTGAGTGTGCTGTTTTATCGCTCGATGAAGCTTCGCGAGCTAGGCAAGCCCCTGCATGAAACCGTGCTCCTGACGTCGGCGATCATGCTTATCGTCGCGATCGCCAGCATGGTGTCCTTCATCTTCGCGTTCGACCAGATCCCGTCATCCGTGGCCAAGGCGATGTTGTCGATCAGCGACAACCCCGTCGTTCTGCTCCTGATCATCAACGGGTTCCTGTTGCTGCTGGGCCTGTTTCTCGAGCCCATCGCGGCGATGATCCTGTCGCTGCCGGTACTGTTGCCGATCATCAAGATCCTCGAGATAGACCCCGTGCATTTCGGCGTCATCGTGGTGCTGAACCTGGTGATCGGACTTGCCACGCCGCCGGTCGGGCTGTGTCTCTTTATCGTCTGCGCGATCGGCAAGGTGTCGCTGGAGAGCGTTAGTAAGGCGTCGCTGCCGATGCTGGGCATTTGCCTGCTGGTCCTGCTCCTCGTCACCTTTATTCCGGAGCTGTCGCTGACGATCCCCTCTTGGTTCGAGACGAAATAGCGCGATGGCGGCTTCCAGCGACAGCCAGGGCATTCAGTCGGTTCACACGGCACTTCGCGTGCTTGAGGCCCTTTGCGAAAACCGCAAGCCCATGGGCGTGACCGAAATTGCCAATCACATGGGCGAGACCAAGACCCGTATTTTCCGCCACCTGCGGACGCTGCTCGCCGACGGATACGTGCATCAGGATGCGGAATCGGAAAAATACCGGCTCGGCATCAAACTC
>JAJFFI010000368.1 GCA_021776755.1 Alphaproteobacteria bacterium
GAGGCCGAGGGCGCGGGGATGATCGAGATTGCAGGTATGGACCGTGAGCACGTCGGGGTCGTGGGACCAGGCGGCCTCGATGGTCCACTGCAGGAGATGCGGGCCAAGGCCGCGGCCGATGAATTCCGGGATCAGGCCGAAGAAGGCGAGTTCGATCGACGGCATGTTGCGCCGGTCGAGTTCGCCGTAGCCTGCGGGCACGCCGCCCGCATAAAGCACAAACACATCGACGTCCTCGTGCTGCACGATCTCGGCCAGCGCCGTGTCGCTCATGGCGCGGCGTTCCCACCAGAGCCAGGGTTCGCCGACGGTGTTGTAGAGATAGCGGTAGAACGAGACCGTCGGACGCTCGGCCTGCAGGAAGGCCACCGACTCCGCCGGCGGCGGGCGATGCGGAAACCGCGGTGCAGAGGTCATCTCGAGGTGCGTGATGACGGTCTCGATCCCGGGGATGTCATCCGCCATCGGTTTTCCTTTCGGCGGGCCGCCAGGCCGCGTCCTTTTCGAGCCAGCGGCCCATGAGCACGATTTCCTCGGGCTTGTATCCAAGCGACGCATAGAAGTCCTGCACGCCGGTGTTCGAGGGGCGGATCATCAACAGCATCCGGGGCACGCCCTGGCCCGCAAGCCAGGCTTCGGCATGGCGCACCAGGGCGCGGCCATGGCCTTGTCTGGCGTGTTCGGCGGCGACCGCCAGATAGTAAATCCAGCCCCGGTGGCCGTCGTGTCCGGTCATGATGCTGGCGGCAAGCGCGCCCGCGATGTCGCCGACGAACATTGCCGAGGTTGGCGTGGCCTGGCACAGCGCGATGTCGCGTTCGGGCGGGTTCCAGGGACGGACCAGCCCGGCGTCCTGCCAGAGTGCGATCAGGGCCGGATGGTCGCGATCTTTATAGGGGCGGATCGAGAGCGGTTCCGTCATCTCCGTCAGGGAGCGACGGGCACGTCGTCCCGGGCGCCCCATTCGGACCACGACCCGTCATAGACCGCGACGTCGTCATGACCGAGCAGATGCAGGCCGAGGGCGAGGACGGAGGCCGTGATGCCGGAGCCGCAGGTGGTGACGACGGGTTTGCCGAAATCGATCCCGGCGTCGTCGAACTGTTTGCGGAGCGCGTCGGCCGGCAGCATCGTGCCGGTCTCGGAGTCGAGCAAGTGATTGTAGGGCAGGTTCAGTGACCCCGGGATGTGTCCCTTGCGGAGACCGGCCCGCGGCTCGTCCGCCTCACCCTTGAAACGGGCGGCTGCACGGGCGTCGAGCACCTGGGCGGCCGCGCTGTCCAGATTGTCTTTCATGGCCTCGAGATCGCGCACCATCAGCGTGTTCATGCGGGCCGAGAAATGGCGCTCGCGCGGCATCGGCGCGAGCCCCTCGATCTTGCGGCCCTCGGACTGCCATTTGGGGAAGCCGCCGTCGAGCACCGCAATGTCGCGATGTCCCATCGCCTTGAACATCCACCAGACGCGGGCGGCGCTGAACAACCCGGCGCCGTCATAGACCACGATCCGGTTGCCGTCGCCCAAGCCGAGCTTCCGCACCCGTGCCGAAAACTTCACCGGGCCCGGCAGCATGTGCGGGAGGTCGGTGTCGTCGGCCACGATCTCATCGATGTCGAAGAAGACCGCGCCCGGAATATGCGCCTCGTTGTACTCCGCTCGCGGATCGCGGCCGTCGGCTGGCAAATACCATGAGGCGTCGACAACCCGCACATCAGGGGCGTTCAGATGCTGGGCAAGCCATTCGGTCGAAACGAGGGCGGTTGGATCTGCATAACTCACGAGGCGATTTCCGGGTTTGTTGCGTGCATGGGGAGAAGACTCTAGTCCATCCAATCGGGCACTGGCAGGTCTTTTTCGCGGAGAAACGCCGGGTTGAACAGCTTGCTCTGATAGCGGTTGCCGTAGTCGCAAAGGATCGTGACGATGGTGTGGCCGGGGCCGAGCTCGCGGGCAAGCCGCATCGCGCCGGCGACATTGATGCCGGAGGAGCCGCCGAGGCAGAGGCCCTCGTGCTTGACGAGATCGAACACGATCTGAACCGCCTCGGCATCGGGGATCTGGTAGGGATGGTCGACCGGGGCGCCCTCGATATTCTTGGTGATGCGGCCCTGGCCGATGCCTTCGGTGATCGAACTGCCTTCGGATTTCAACTCGCCGGTCTTGTAGTAGCTGTAGAGCGCCGCGCCCATCGGGTCGGCGAGCCCGATCTGGATGTCCTTGTTGCGCTCTTTCAACGCCATAGCGGTGCCCGCTAGTGTCCCGCCGGTGCCGACCGCGCAGATGAAGCCGTCGACCTTGCCGCCGGTCTGCTCCCAGATCTCCGGGCCGGTGCCCTCGATATGGGCCTGGCGGTTGGCGATGTTGTCCCACTGGTTCGCCCAGAGCACACCATGCGGCTCGGTCTCGGCGAGATCCTTGGCCAGGCGCTCGGACACATGGACGTAGTTGTCCGGGTCCTTGTAGGGCTTGGCCGGCACCTCGATCAGCTCGGCGCCGATCACCCGCAGGAAGCTCTTCTTTTCCTCGGACTGGGTCTCGGGGATCACGATCTTGGTGCGGTAGCCGCGGGCGTTGCCGACGAGCGCCAACCCGATGCCGGTGTTGCCCGCCGTGCCCTCGACGATCACGCCGCCGGGCTTCAGCAAGCCGCGTTTTTCGGCATCGCGAATGATGTAGAGCGCCGCCCGGTCTTTCACCGACTGACCGGGATTGAGGAACTCCGCCTTGCCCAGAATGTCGCAGCCGGTCTCCTCGGAGGCGCGTTGCAGGCGAATGAGCGGCGTGTTGCCGATGGTGCCGGTGAAGCCATCCTGGATGCCGGAGTCAGACTTTGTCATGTGATCAAAACCGTATGAATGAAGCGGGCGGAAGGTACGGAGGGGATGTGAGCCGGTCAAGCGGCGGGATCAACCCCCTCGCGGCCCCCGGCGATGGTGCGAGAAACCAGCGCCCGAGATGTGTATAGTCGTTGATCGGATATGCCGTGCACGCGGCGAACCAGCAGGAGGAGGACGGAATGGCAGGCAAATCGGGCAAGGGCGGAAAATCGGGCGACAAGGGCTACACCAACGAGTTCGAGCAATTGATGCAGGCCCGCATGGCGGAAATGGGAGCGGTGATCGACACCATGGTCGGCAAGGCGGGCAGTTTTCAGGACGATGCGCGCAAGCATGTCGAGAAGGCGGTGAAGGACATGGAGGCCCAGCGGGCCACGTTCCAGAAACAGGCCGACGACATGCGGGACGCGACCGAGGATGTATGGTCGCGGAGCGTGCAGGAAACCGAGAAACTCTGGAAGCAGTTCGAGGACTCGGCGAGCGATGCGGCCAAGAAGTTCAACGCCGAGAGCGAGACCTACCGTGCGCGCGCCGAAGCCAGCCTGAAGAGCTGGAAGCAGACCGCCGACTGGTTCGCCGAACAGGCCGAGTCGATGGCCAAACGCAGCCAGGAAGAGCTCGAGAAGATGGCCAAGGGCATGGCCTCGGGCGACCCGACGGCGGCAATGCGCGGTTCGGGCGACGCGGCCTATGCGGCGTGGCAGGCGATGGCCGATGGTTTCGAGAACGCGTGGAAGGAGCTCGAGAAGGCCAGCAAGTCGGCGACCGAGGCCTACAAGACAACGAAGAAGAAATAGCGCGCGGGCGCTGTTCGGCCCGGAGGCGCCTGAGCCGGTCGCGGTTGAGGACCAGCCGATACCGGTCCAGCGTCCGAGTGCTGGCAAAGAGAAAGACCGGCGCCCGATCCGGGGCGCCGGCCTTTCACATTAATCTCGACGCTGACCCTAGCGGCGGACGAACATCACGGTCATGTCGATGTGATGCACGCCCATGTGCAGGTTCTTCAGCGGGTCGCCCGTGAGCTTGGCACGGACAGTCACGTTCTTGCCGCTGCCGCCGATGGCGCGGAGATTGATGACGCAGACATTGTCCGACCAGAGAATGTCCCACTGCCGGCCCGAGAGCTTCTCGGAGGTACCGTTGCAGGAATAGACCCCGGCGTTGCGCTTGCCGTCGACCTCGAATTCGAAGTTCACATCGCCCTTGCCGTATTTCTTGTATGGCGCATGGGTCGAGATGAAGACGACCGCATACGGCGTGCCGCCGGACGGGCGGAATGTGGTCTGCAGGCAGCCCGTCATGTTGTCGCGGGTGCTGCGGAAAACATAGAGATGGCCCGTCATCGCACGGCCTTCGAAGGCCTTGGCTTCGCAATGATTGTCGGCTTTTACCTCTGCCTGAGGCGCAAGGCCGAACAAGGTGAAGGCCGCCGCGGCCAGGAATGTCGCGAAAATACGCATGAAAACCCCCTATCTGGGTGCTGATTTCATCGCACCGACCCCCTCGATGCAATTGATGATGCGAGTATGCCAATCGTTGGACACTGGAAAAAGATGCGATATCTCCGGGCGGGAGGTTTGCCGGAGAATATGTGCCAATTTTGCCACTAAACGCCCGATTTCATTGCCGTTAGCACATGAACTTGCGGGCGATTCCAAGGCCCGTTCCGGAGATCACCCGCAATTGAGCGCCGCCGCGCGGAGGACGCGGTATAGTCCGGCGCATCCACACGGAAAATAACAAGAGGCCGACATGGCAGCGCAGAGCGAGAAGATCGAGTTTGAAGGCACCGACGGCAAACTGGCGGGCAAGCTCGACCTGCCCGATGGCGAGCCGCGCGCCTATGCGCTGTTTGCCCACTGCTTCACTTGCTCGAAAGATGTGTTTGCGGCGGCCCGCATTTCGACCGGACTGGCCGAACTCGGGATCGCGGTGCTGCGGTTCGATTTCACGGGGCTCGGCGCGAGCGACGGCGATTTCGCCAACACCAACTTCTCGTCCAACGTTCAGGACCTGGTGAAGGCTGCCGACTGGTTGCGCGCCAACCGGGCGGCGCCCTCGATCATCATCGGGCATTCGCTGGGCGGGGCGGCAGTGCTGGCGGCGGCCCCGGAGGTTCCGGAATGCCGGGCGGTCGCGACGATCAACGCGCCGGCTGATCCGAGCCACGTCGCGCACAACTTCAAGGACTCTGCCGAGGAAATTGAGCGCAGCGGAAAGGCAGAGGTCACACTCGGCGGCCGCAAGTTCACGATCAAGAAGCAGTTCCTCGAGGACATCGAGGAAAAACGGCTGACGAAGACGATCGGCGGGCTGAAGCGGGCGCTGCTGGTGTTTCATGCGCCGCGCGACGAAACGGTTTCGATCGACAACGCGTCGACGATTTTCATCGCCGCCAAGCATCCGAAGAGCTTCGTGTCGCTCGACGACGCCGACCATCTGCTGACCCGCCGGGAGGACGCAACCTATGTGGCGAACGTGCTGTCGGCCTGGGCGGCGCGCTATGTGGAGAGCGCGGCCGGGAAAGACGAAAAGGCGCCGTCGCTCGGGGAAGGCGACTGGATTGTCTACGAAACCCGCGAAGGCAAATTCACCCAGGCGATCACCAACGGAAAGCACAAGCTCCGCGCGGACGAGCCGGAGTCGGTCGGCGGCGACGATACCGGGCCGACACCATACGGCCTGCTGACGGCCGCGCTCGGCGCCTGCACGTCGATGACGCTCAGGATGTATGCGGACCGCAAGAAGTGGCCGCTTGAGCGTGTCCTCGTGCGTCTGCAGCACGACAAGATCCACGCCGAAGACTGTGCCGAGTGCGAAACGAAAGAAGGCAAGGTCGATCAACTCAGCCGGGAGATCGAGATCGTCGGCGACCTTGACGACGAACAGCGCGCGCGCCTCTTGGAAATCGCCGACAAATGTCCGGTCCACCAGACCCTCGAGCGGCAGAACGAGATCGTGACAAAGCTGCGGGAGTAGCGACCGCCGGCCATCGAATCTGACGCAGATCAACCAGCCGACCGCTCCGGTCAATGCCAGGACCGGACGGCCATCTACGCGCCCATGCCGGTGTTTTCCCGATGCGACAGCGGCCTGCCCCCCTGCGGCGCACAAATGGCTCGCGCATCCGCAATCCTCTCCTGTACATATGTAGGAAGTTTCAGGGGATCGAGGCCAATATCGGCCAGTTCACAGGGGGCGAGTCCGGTCATCCGGCCTGCCGGGTCGGGCGGACGGCGCCTGCGACGTATGACGACATACGATCTGCTGATTGTTGGAGGCGGCATCAACGGCGCCGGCATTGCGCGCGATGCGGCTGGCCGCGGGCTGTCGGTCGGCCTCTGCGAGCGGGGGGACCCTGGCAGTGAAACCTCGTCGGCGAGCAGCAAACTGATCCACGGCGGTCTGCGCTATCTTGAGCAGCGTTCGTTCAAGCTCGTGGGCGAAGCGCTGCACGAGCGCGAAATCCTCGCAAAGAACGCACCGCACCTGGTGCGGCCGATGGAATTTCTGCTGCCGGTCGGACCCGGCTCCCGCTCGCCGTTCCTGTTGCGCATCGGGCTCAAACTCTATGACTGGCTCGGCGGGTCCGACAGCTTTGGCGGCAGCCGCAAGGTCCGACTTACCGCGGGCTCGCCCTATGCCAGCGGACTTCGCGCCGACCTCGCCAAGGGGTTCATATACCCCGACTGCTGGGGCGACGACGCGCGCCTCGTGATCGCGAACCTGATGGATGCCGAACTGCACGGCGCCGATATCTTGGCGCGGATGGAACTGCGGGCGGCCGAGCGCGATGCCGAGGAATGGAAGGTCACGCTCCGCAATACCCGGACCGGGCGAAACAAGACCGTGACCGCGCGCGCGATCGTCAACGCAACCGGTCCCTGGGCCGAGCACGTGGCGCGGAACATCCTCGGCCTCAACCCCGATGGCGGGCTGCGCCTGGTGCAGGGCAGTCATATCGTGGTGCGGAAACTTCACGACGGCGATCATGCGCTGCTACTGCAGAACGACGACGGACGGATCGTTTTCGTGATCCCGTTCGAGGAAAATTATTCCATTATCGGAACGACCGAGCTGACGGTGACGTCGCCGGACCTCTACGGCGAGGCGACCGAGCCCGAGGTGCTGTATCTCTGCAAGGCGGTGAGCCGGTATTTTCGCGATACGATCACGCCTGAAAAGGTCGTGTGGAGCTATTCGGGTGTCCGCCCGCTCTTTGACGACGGGGCCTATAACGCGGGCGCGGTGACGCGCGGCTACCGGTTCCGGTTGAGCCGCAACGGCGCTCCGGCGCTGACGGTCTATGGCGGCAAGCTCACGACCTACCGGCGACTGGCCGAGCGCGCCCTCGACGCTCTCGATTTCGCGTTGCCCGAGGCGGGGCCGGAATGGACCGAGGACGAGCCGTTGCCCGGCGGCGACCTCGGCGGCGGGAGCCTCACCGGCCTCGTCAACGAACTGCAGGACCATCATGGCTGGTTGCCGCGCGAGTATCTCGTCGGCATGGTCAACCGGCACGGCAGCCAGGTGCGGGACCTTCTGCGCGGGGCGACCAAGACCCGCGACCTCGGCAAGCATTTCGGGGCCGGACTCTTCGCCCGTGAAGTGCGCTGGTTCATGGAGCGGGAGTGGGCGAGCAACGCCGAGGACGTCCTGTGGCGCCGCAGCAAACTGGGGTTGCACCTGACGGACGCCCAGAAGAACGCGCTCGGGGATTGGATGAAGAAGGCCGGCGGCGGGCCCGCGCCCAAGATGCAGAAGGCGCGCCGCGGGTTCGAAGCCAAGGTGGTCGTCGGCGGCGTGCCGCGGATCGAGGCGATCGTCGCCGCCGACGAACTGGGCCAGGAGCAGGCCGGCGGCAGGAAACCACGGCCGGTGCGCCAGGTCGCCAAGGCCCGGCCCAAGGCCACCGCGCGGGCTCAGCGCAAACCGGAATCCCGCACGACTTCCGTAAAGACGGAGGCTCCGACTTCGGCGGTGCGGGCGCGTACTGCGG
>JAJFFI010000369.1 GCA_021776755.1 Alphaproteobacteria bacterium
CCGCACCGTGCGGTGGAACAGGCTCTTTGACGGCGTGTCATGCATGTAGACGGCATGCCGGTTCGGGAACATGAACTTGATTCTGCCGAGCGCGTTGCCGCTCCCCGAGTTTTGCCGGATCTTGTAGGGGAAGCCCTCCTGCGGCACCTCGGACCAGTTCACCGTCTGCGGGTCGACCTCGCTCGCGCCGCTGCCCCAGCCACTAAACACCTTGTAGCCGTTCCGCGCGAGATACGCCGGGTCCTTCTTGATCTGCGGCAGAATTTCCTCGGACGCGATCTTCTGGGTGACATGCCAAAACGGATTGATCACGGCGAAGGCCATCTCGGCGCTGAACACCGGCGTGCGGTGGAAGGGCGTGCCGACGACGACGCGGGTCACATGGATCGTCTTGCCGTCCTTGACGACCTTGAGCTGGAAGTCGGCCATGTTCACGAAGACATACTTCTGGCCGAGGTTGCGCGGCATCCAGCGCCGGCGCTCGAGGTTGATCTTGATCTCGTCGATCCGGTGATCGATGCCGGTGTTGAGCGCAGCGACCGTGCGCTTGCCGAGCACGCCGTCGACCTGCAAGCCGTGGCGATGCTGAAAGCGTTTCAGCCCTTCGACCACGTCGCTGGTGAACAGCGTATCCCCGCCCTTGCCCGTGCCCGCAGTGGCAGTCCCGCCGGCGGCACTCGCGACGGTTCCGCTGGCGGACGCGGTCTGGGTCGGCGCCTTGCCCCGGGCCTGTTCGCCCATGTCGCCCAGCTCGGTCAGCCGCTTGCGGAGGAGGGGCACACGCCGGTCGGTCTTGCCGGGGCGCAACTTTTGGCCGTTGGGGACAACAGTGACCCAGGTGCCGGCATCGCGGATCGCGCGATAGTCGACGAGCGCGGCCATCAGCCGCTTGTAGCGTTTCCCGGTGGGCGCGAGACGTTCGATATAGGCTGAGATATCGGCCGCCGCGTCCGCGTTCTGCAATACGTAGGTCCCGTCCGGGCGGACCGGATTGATGTCGAGCTCGCGGTTCATGGCGCGCGGCGTGATGCGCCCGGCGGCAAGATCGCCGCCATAGCGGATCGCCGCCCGGCTCAGCAGGATGTCGATATCGGCCTTGGCGTCTTCGGTGCTGGCCGCTGTCAGCAGTTCCTCCAGCCGAGCCGTGTGATAGTCGCGCGGCTCAAGCCCGTGGAGCGATGCCCCTTTGAGGGTTTCGATGATCTGGCGCGCCTTTGCGCCGTCGCCCGCGGTCCAGGCCGGCTGCCAGCCCCGGCCCTCGTAGAATTTGCGGATCGCCAGCAGGTCCTTGCCCGCGATCCGGTCCGCCCCCGACCAGCGGGTCGATGCGGCGAGCCGGCGCTCGACCGGCCCCGGCTCGACCTGCGGCGCGCTAGCCGTCGGTCCGGCGGTGCCGGACGCACTGCTGCCCGCCGCCGTGCTTTGCGCGGTCTGCACGCCCTGTGCAAATCCCGGCGCAAGCGGCGCGGCCATTATCATCGCAATCAAGACGGCGCCCGCCATCGGCGGCGCCAACCGGGCGTTTCGGGAAACCTGTGCAGTCGGGTGTGTCGCAGTCGGGTGTGTCACTGTGTCCATGGTCTTGACTTCACCTGTAGAATATCAAACCGTCTGGCTGCCGGTCGTGGCGGCGGCCGGGTTCACGGCAGCGCAAATCAACCCGGCGCCTGCGGGCACTTCCCGCAGCATGACATGCGTACTGTTATACGCCGTCACGGCTTGAGATATGTACGCGTTTTGCCGCAATTTCAGACTATGTGGTTTCCCGGCAACACCGTTTCGATGACATTGAAGAGCAAAAAAGAAAGTCAATGACCGCCATGAACACACGCTTTCCCGGTCCGGCTTCAGGCTTTCGGACCACTGTCCTTCCCCGCGCCCGGTCTGCGGCGGCAATGGCCGCGGCGGCCCTGTTTGCGTTTGTCCTCGCCAGTGCCGCGCCGGCTTTGGCGCAGGATGCGGGCGCGACCGGCGGCGCGACCATGGGCGAGTCCGGCAGTACCGGGGGCGGCACAGGCGCTTCGGGCGAGGCCGGTGCGAAGCTCGAAGGCACCGGCCAGGTGCCACCGACGTTTGAGGAATGGGTGCGCGAGTTCCGCGCCAAGGCAATCGCCGCCGGGATCAGGGTCGCGACCTACGACGCCGCGATGGCGGGTGTGCAGCCGAACCCGGATGTGGTCGAGCGCAACACGTACCAGCCCGAGTTCTCTCGCCCGGTTTGGTGGTACCTCGACCGGCTGGTAACTGAGGAACGGATCGCTACCGGCAAGGAGAAGCTCGCCGAACACAAGGAGTTGCTCGGCAAGGTCGAGGCGGAGTATGACGTCGAAAGGGAGCTCGTGACCGCGATCTGGGGGATCGAAACCAAGTTCGGCAGCGTCATGGGCTCGTACTACGTGGTCGAGGCGCTGGCGACGCTCGCCTGGCGGGGTCGGCGCACCAAGTTCGGCGAGCAACAGTTGCTCGCGGCCCTGAAAATTCTCGACAGTGGCGACATCGCCCGCTCCGGCCTCAAAGGGTCATGGGCCGGCGCGATGGGGCATACCCAGTTCATTCCGACGACCTATGCCGCCCATGCGGTCGACTGGGACAAGGACGGCAAGCGCGACATCTGGAACAATCTCGGCGATGCGTTCGCGACCACGTCGAACTACGTGCGCGCCTCGAAATGGGAGAAGGGCGAGACCTGGGGCCACGAAGTTGTGTTGCCCAAGGGCCTCGATTTCTCGCTTACCGGGCTTGGCGCAAAACGCCCGGTGAAGGAATGGGCAGCCCTCGGCGTACAGCGCGCCGATGGCAAGCCATTGGCGGCGGGCGAGATGGACAAGCCCGCCTCGATCATCCTGCCGGCGGGCCACGAGGGCATGGCGTTCATGGTCTACCAGAACTTCCGCGCCATCCTGCGCTACAACAACTCGACCAGCTATGCGCTCGCGGTGGCGCATCTGGCGGACCGGATCCGCGGCGGGCCCGAGTTTGTCGGCACCTGGCCGCGGGACCAGAAGCAGTTGTCCCGCGACGAGAAAGAAGAGTTGCAGCGCCTCTTGCTCAAGCAGGGCCACGACCCGAACGGGGTCGACGGCATCATCGGCACCGGCACGCGGAAGGCGATCCGCTCGTTCCAGGCCACGGTCAAGCTGCCGCCGGACGGCCACCCGACCGGCGAACTGCTGGAAAAACTCAGGGAAACGGCGAAGGCGGCGCAGTAGCGGCCGCAGCCGCCGCAGTCTGACAGCTGCGGACTATTCGTCGCGCTTGGTCGCGAGCCACTGTCCGGTGGGGTTGCGGCAATAATCCAGATTGTGCGAGTCGCTCGCGCCGTCGCTGTAGCTGAAAGTCGTCCGGATCGTCCGGCAGGCGCGTCCGTTGGCATCGGTGAAACCCTTGCGGACTGTCGTGTAGCGCACGTCGCGGATCGTCCGGTTGCGTATGGCGCTGGTCTGCGGCGGCAGCTTCGCGTCGGCTCCTGAACCGGCCCCCGAACCGGACTTTTTGCCCGGCGTTGCCGATTGCCGGGTGATGGTGTCGACACCATCGGTGGCGGTGCCGGTCGATGTGCCCAACTGCATCCCTGTTTCGCTGCCGCTGGCCGGCGGAGCCTGCTTGAGGGCCGCTGCCTCGCGCTCCCAGCGGGCCGTCTCGGCTGCGGCTGCCTGTGCCGCCGCTTCCTCGGCTTCGCGCCGCGCCAGTGTTTCGGCCTTCACGCGGGCCTCCTCGGCGGCCCGGGCGATTTCAGCTTTGCGTACGCCGTGGTCGCCGCTACCGATCACCTGCACGGCGAACAGGGAAGCGATTCCGAGAACCAGCGCGATCGCGACGGCTGGCCATACCTTGGGCCCGCCCCGCAACCAGGCGCCGTCCTCGGGCGTACCGCTGTGCGGCGCCGTCCGCGACGTGACGACCGGTCCCGCATGCGGCGCCGAGGACGCGCGGACCTCCGTCGCAGCCCCCGGAGGCACGGGCGGTGCGACGGCTGGAACGCCGGGCACGACCATTCCGGTCGCATCCAGCAGCCGCGCGCCTTTCCGCGCCGGACGGCGCGCGCCGGCGGTTGGTTTCCTGGCAGCCGATTTCCGGGGCGCCGACTTTTTGGGCGCCGCCTTGGCGGTCGTTTTCTTTGCGCCCGTTTTTGTTGTGAATGTCTTCTTTGCAGAAGTCTTCTTCGGGGCGGTTTTTTTAGACGCAGATTTTGTCGCCGCCGCTTTCTTCGGAGCAGGCTTCGTCGGTGCGGCCTTTTTTGGCGCTGCCTTCTTTGGAGCGGCTTTCTTCGGCGCGGATTTCTTCGCAGTGGTTTTCGCTGCGGCCGGCTTCTTGCCGCTGGCGGTCTTGCGAGTCTTTGGCGTGCTGGCCATGACGTCCCCTGGATTTCCTAGCCTGACGCGCCCGCACTCAACGCAGACCTGCAACCGGCCGAAACACCCCCCTGTCCGCACCTTGCGGACATCCTCTAATCGCCCGATTCTAGCGACAAACGGGCAATTTTCCTAAGGGTAGACTTGCCGCAGCCCCAATTTCAGGCCGATTTGCGGGTTTTCGTGCTCCGCGCCCCGTTTGCCACGGGCTCCGGGCAGAGCTTTGCGGACATCCGATTCGGTCGCGAAATCGCCCGGATTTGCCGAGTTCCGGCGGCTATGCCGGCCCGTCGATGATCACGATCCCGGATTGAGTGCCGTCCTTGTAGATGACCTGCACGCGCACCGACCGGGTCGATTTTGGCACCTCGATGTAGGTCGGCACGTCCGGCCCGATCTTCGCGGTGCCGGCGCCGTCGAAAGGCGGGAACTCGTATGTCCGGTCGAGCCCGGCGCCATCGAGGCCATAGCGGATCTCCGCGATCGCGCCGCGATAGCTCATCAGATGCGTGAAATAGACCAGCCGCTTGCCGTTGAAATCGCGGAACGCCAGCCAACCGTTGCGGGTCATCTCGAGGATACGCTTGTCGGCGTCGATCGATTTCACCGCCGGGTCGAACGAAATCCGGTAGGGCCCGCGCATCGCGCCGCTGATGTCGCGGTACCTGATGTGGATCGTCTCCGGCGGGTTCTTGAAGGGCAACCGGATCTGGCTGTTCGCGACCGGATAGCCGGTGTCCTTGCT
>JAJFFI010000370.1 GCA_021776755.1 Alphaproteobacteria bacterium
AGAACATCGGGCCGTGCAGCGAGATGCCGTCGCGGTGGCTGGAAATCTCGCTGGCACCAACCCGCAGCCGGTCGATGCTTTCCTTGTGCGTGCGGCGGGTCTGAAGCTCCGTCTGCATCGCATCGATCGCGATCTTTCTCAGACGGTCCACCGGTTCGGCATCGGTCCGGAGGGTGACAGTCCCGTTGCCGCGGCGGCTGGTGTCGAACGCCGCCGATATTGCCGCCGCATGGGCAGAGTCGACCGGCCGGTCCGCTGCATAGGGCGAGCGATTGGTGCGCCGAGCCGGGATCTGGACGAACAGCGGATCGCGCGCGGCGTCCGCGGCCTTTGTCAGTATGACCCGGGCAAACGGCCTCGAACCCACTTTCCCCTCGGGATACGCCCCCTCAGGAAAATAGACGACATCGGCGCGATAGCTGTCTTCGATCGCCGCCATCTGCAGCAGCTCAAGGAATGCGCCGAGCCCGATCATGATCTGCCGCCCGAAGGGGTCGGTCTCCGGCAGCAGGCGGCTTAGGTCGCAGATGAGCGTGATGACGCCCGGCGTGCGCAGGTCCGCGATCCACGGCTGCATGTTGTGGGGATTGGGCGCGAGTATGGCCCAGGAGAGCATCCGCTCACGGGCGTCGGTCAGGTCCGCGTCGGGGCCTTGCCAGGCCGAAACCGCCTCGGCGGGCATCCGGTCGCATTGGCTGAGCCCGACAGTGCCGGCCGCCAGCACAACGCCGGTGCCGCCGAGGGTTCGGATGAAGGATCGTCTGGAGAGCGTCATGGTTGGCCTGCCTTGTTGATATATATTCCGAAGAATATAAATACATTCCAAAGAATATATCAAGTAGAAATGTGCCGTCGCCGTTTTTTGCCCGTGCGGGGGAGGGGGGATGTCTGCTACATCCCCGCCATGAAAGCGACCATTCCCGATTCCTTCCTCGACCGCACCATGGCTCAGCTTCGCCGGGCCTGGGAGGACTATGCCCCGACGGCGATCGGCGGGCGCGAAGGGCCGCGCCCGGAGCTGCCGAAGGACGATGCAAGGCGCCTGAAATCCCAGATGCGAGACTGCCTGCAGGGCACCGGTGGCGAGGTTTCGGCGCGGGCGCGGGCGGCCGCCCTCGGACACACCTATCTCGACCTCAATGCCAAGGGACGGCAGCGGTTTCTCGAACTGCTCGCCCATGAATTCGGCACCGACCGGGACGCGGTCGACGCCGCCGCCCTGAAGATCACGGCAGCTCCGCGCGGCGAACAGCGTTACCGCACGGAAAGCGCGCTCCGCTCAGCACTGCAGCCGCCGCGCCGCCGGTTGCTGACCCAGTTCAACGCGCTTCCCGACGGCACCAAGTTCCTCGTCGACATGCGCGCCGAGGCGATGACGTTTGCCCGCGCCAATAACGATCTCCGCTCGGTCGAGGGCGATCTCCGCGAGATGTTCGAGCTCTGGTTCGATGTCGGCTTCCTCGAGCTGCGCCGCATCACTTGGGACTCGCCGGCGGCGCTCCTTGAGAAGTTGATCGACTACGAAGCGGTCCACGAAATCGAGGGCTGGCCCGACCTCAAGAACCGGCTCGACTCGGACCGGCGCCTGTTCGCGTTTTTCCACCCGCGCATGCCCGACGAGCCGCTGATCTTCGTCGAGGTCGCGCTGGTCGACGGCCTTGCCGGGAACATCCAGCACGTCCTCGATCAGAACGCGCCACGCCTCGACCCGCGCGAGGCCGACACCGCAATCTTCTATTCGATCTCGAACTGCCAGGAAGGACTCGCCGGCATCAGCTTCGGCAATTTCCTGATCAAGCGCGTCGTCGATCATCTGCGAAGCGAGTTTGCGAACCTGAAGACGTTTTCCACGCTCTCCCCGATCCCGGGCTTCGGAAGCTGGCTCGACGAGCAACTCGCCGCGCTCCGTGAGGACAAGGGCAAGTCCGCGGACAGCCCGGTGGGCGAGGCGCTGTTAACGCCCGCCGAGCGCAAGGCGCTGACGGCGCTCGAGCCGGCGGTGACCTTCGAGGCCGCCATGAAGCGGCTCATTCTCGATTCCCGCTGGCACGAGGACCGGCCGCTCGCGAAGGTGCTGCAGGCGCCCCTGATGCGGCTCTGCGCGCGATATCTGGTCGAGGAAAAGCGCCGTGACGGTCAGGCCCGCGACCCGGTGGCGCACTTTCACCTCACCAACGGCGCCCGCGTCGAGCGCCTCAACTGGCTCGCCGACACCTCGCCCAAGGGCCGTCTGCAATCGGCCGGCATGATGGTAAACTATCTCTACCGCCTCGCCGATATCGAAAAGAACCACGAGGCCTATACGGGCAAAGGCAAGATCGCTATGGCGTCGGATGTGAAAGGATTGGTCAAATGATTCTCAGCATGTACGGTCTCGCGAACTGCGACACCTGTCGCAAGGCCCGGAAATGGCTCGACGGCGAGGGGATCAGCTATACGTTTGTCGATGTCCGCAAGGACGGGATCGGCGCACAGGACGTTGCCCGCTGGGCCGAGGGCGCCGGCTGGGAAACCCTCCTGAACAAGCGCAGCACGACCTGGCGCGAGCTCTCCGACGACGACAAGGCCGGCCTCAACGCGGCCAGGGCCATTGCGCTCATGGCGGCGCACCCGACGCTGGTGAAGCGCCCGGTCTTCGAACTCGGCGGCGTGGGGGCGCCGAAGGTGCATGTGGGCTTCACCAAGGATGTGCAGAAAACGCTAAAGTCGTAGCTTCCAAACGGAGCTTCATCCTGAGGCTGCGGCGAAGCCGCACTCGAAGGGCGAAGCGGGCCAAGTGGAGCTTCGGCATCGCATCCTTCGAGGCTCACTTCGTTCGCGCATCAGGATGAAGGGGTGCGCTTCGCCGATCCGGACTTCGACAATCCCGCTGCTTCCCGCGTAAACTCCCGCCATGCCCAAGCCCGCCAGGAGATCAGCAAAGCAGTCCCGCGCCATTTCGGCCGAGCGTCTCGTAACCCTCCGTGCGCTCACCCAGAAGGTGTTGTGGCTCTCGTCCTGGACGATCCACAACGCGAACCACCTCCGGGACAGCCGTGACGGGCTCAAGGTGGGCGGGCATCAGGCGTCGTCGGCCTCGGTCGCGGCGATCCTGGCAGCGCTCTATTTCGATGTGCTGACGCCGGCCGACCGGGTCGCGGTCAAGCCGCATGCGAGCCCGGTGTTCCACGCGATCCAGTATCTCTTCGGCCACCAGACCCGCGAGAAGCTCGAGGCGTTCCGGGCCATGGGCGGCGCGCAATCCTATCCCTCGCGCACCAAGGACGTGGACGACGTCGATTTCTCCACGGGCTCGGTCGGCCTTGGCGTCGCGATGACCAGCTTTGCCGCGATGGTGCAGGACTATCTCGACCTGAAAGACCTGCTGCCGGACGGGCGCGAGGCTGGGCGCATGGTCGCCATCGTCGGCGACGCCGAGCTCGACGAAGGCAACGTCTACGAGGCGCTGCTGGAGGGCTGGAAGCACGATGTCCGCAATGTCTGGTGGGTGATCGACTACAACCGCCAGAGCCTCGACTCGACCGTCTCCGACCAGCTCTACGGCCGCTTCGACGAGCTCTTCGAGGCGATGGGCTGGACCGTCATCACCGCCAAATACGGCAAGCTGCTTGAGGCGACCTTCGCCAGGAAAGGCGGCGACACGCTCCGGCGCTGGATCGACGAATGCCCGAACTCGCTCTACGCGGCGCTTTGTTACAAAGGCGGCGAGATTGCGCGGGCGAGTGACGGGGGTGAAGACGGCGATGATACCATGAAGGGCTGGCGCACGCACCTCGAAGCCGACATCGGCGATGTACCCGGCATCAAGGACCTGCTGGCGAGCCACGACGATACCGAGCTGCACGCGCTGATGACAAATCTCGCGGGCCACGATCTCGAGACCATGCTCGAGGTTTTTCACGGCATCGACGACGACCGCCCGACCTGCATCATCGCCTACACCATCAAGGGCTTCGGCCTGCCCTTCATGGGCCACAAGGACAACCACGCGGGCCTGATGAACCCCGGCCAGATGGAGGGCTTCCGCGCCACCAACCAGATTGCCGATGGCGAGGAGTGGGAACCGTTCGCGGGGCTCGATCTCCCGGTCGGCGAGCTTAAGGCGTTTCTCGACGACGTTGCGTTTGCGAAAGAATTCCCCCGCCGTTTCGAGGCACAGCGTCTCGACGTGCCCGCAATCGCGGATCCCGCCGAGGGCAAAGCCGGAAAGATGGCGACCCAGGACGCCTTCGGCCGCATCCTGAACGAGCTTGCCCGGGGCGACACGGCGCTTGCCGACCGCATCGTCACGACGTCGCCCGATGTTACGGTTTCGACCAACCTCGGCGCCTGGGTAAACCGGCGCGGTATCTTCGACCGCCGCGACCGCGCCGACACCTTCAAGGACGAGAAAGTCGTCTCGGCCCAGCAATGGCGCATGTCGCCCCAGGGCCAGCACATCGAGCTCGGCATCGCCGAGAACAATCTCTTTATCCTGCTGGCCGCCCTCGGGCTTGCGCATTCGGTGTTCGGCACACGGCTCCTGCCCATCGGCACGCTCTACGATCCGTTCATCTATCGCGGCCTCGATGCGCTCAACTACGCCTGCTACCAGGATGCGCGGTTCCTGCTGGTCGCCACACCGTCCGGCATCACGCTCGCGCCCGAGGGCGGCGCGCACCAGTCCGTCGGCACGCCGCTGGTGGGCATGGCGCAGGACGGGCTTGCCTCGTTCGAGCCCGCCTATACCGACGAACTTGCCGTCCTGATGGAATGGACTTTCGACTACATGCAGCGCGACGGGAGCGGAGAGGGCAAGTCTGCCTGGGAACGCGACCGCGACGGCGGCTCGGTCTATCTGCGGCTCACGACCCGCGCGCTTCCGCAGCCGGGGCGCGAGATGACCGAAGCGCTTCGCGACGGCATCATCACCGGCGGCTACTGGCTGCGGCGGCCGGAGGAAGGCACCGAGCTTGCCATCGTCTTCCAGGGCGCCATCGCGCCGGAGGCAATCGCGGCCTGGGAGCAGATCACCGAAGACATCCCCGGCGTGGGCCTCCTGTGCGTTACCTCCGCCGACCGCCTCAATGCCGGCTGGACGGCGGCGCAACGCGCGCGCCAGAACGGCGAGCAACCGCAACGCCCGCAGGTCGAGACCCTGCTCGAGGTGCTTGCCGAGGATGCCGGTCTCGTGACCGTCATCGACGGCCATCCGGCGACCCTCGGCTGGCTCGGCGCGGTTTTCGGCCACCGGGTCCAGTCCCTCGGTGTCGAGCACTTCGGCCAGTCCGCCGATTTGCCGGGCCTCTACGCCAAACACCGCATCGACACCGATGCGATTCTGGACGCGGCGGCGGCGGTCTTGCTGGACCGCAGCTGACCGAAACACGTGGAGACACGCGACAGCGTTTAGACCGGCCCGTGCATCCAGACCTTAACCTCTTGTATATATAAGAAAGGGACACTGGTTGTATATATAAGAAAGGGACACTGGAATTTGATCATGCGGTTAACTTCCGAACCCGGGAGTATCTTGCTTTTGCCGCATCGGAGAGACGGCATTGGCGGACACGATCGCACAACAGTCAGGCACCCGGACGGTGTCGCGCGCGGACATCGACGCACATCTGCTGCGCAATCTCTTCCGCCGCGTCGGACCGCTTGTCATCGCGAACGTCGCGACCTCGATATTCCTCGTCCTCATGCTGTGGAACCGGACCGATCCGGTATGGCTCGCGCTTTGGGGTGCTGCCCTGATCGGCTGGACCATGATGCGGTTCATGCTGGCCCGCGCCTTCCTGGCCCGGCCGCGGCCAGCCTCGGAGTCGCGGAAATGGATCATCGCGTTCTCCACCGGCTCCGGCGTCAACGGCGTCCTCTGGGGTTTATCGGTGGTGTTCTTCTCGAACTTCTCGCCGGCCGAAACACAGGCCCCGGAAATGTTCGTGATGGGCGCGCTGACGATCGCGGCGCTCGCGGGATACTCCAACAATCTCTACGCCTTCGGCGCCTTCCTGGTTCCCGCCCTGCTGCCCTATGGGGAGGCCCTCGCGTTCGCCGGCGGCGTCCTCGACCCCTGGATCGGCGGCTTCTTCTGTCTCTGGATGTTGCTGGCGTGGGTCATGGCGGTCGGCATTAACGAGGGGTTCGCCGAGTCGGTTGAACTGACGCTGCGGAACTCCGGGCTCGTGGATGATCTGACCGCCGCCCTCCATCAGGCCGAAGCCGCGAATACCGCAAAATCCCGTTTCATTTCCAACATGAGCCACGAACTCCGCACGCCGCTCAACGCGGTGATCGGTTATTCCGAGCTTATGACGCAGCGCCTGATGGGGCCGCTCGGCAACGAGAAATACGAAGAATACGCCGAAAGCATTCACAAGAGCGGCGTGCATCTCCTGGGATTTGTCGAGGACATCCTGAATGTGAGCGAGCTTGAAAGCGGCGACGTCGAACTCGACGAAAGCCGATTCCCCTTTGGCGACCTCCATGCCGAGATCGTCGCGAACTTCGCGCCGGGCGCCGAGGCCGACGGGGTGACGTTCATCGCGCGGCCGGTTGCCCATGCGCCCTGGCTCCATGCCGACCGGCGCGCCCTCGGCACCGCCATCTCGCACCTCGTCTCCAATGCCCTGAAGTTCACGCCCGGGGGCGGGAAGGTCGAGCTCCACAGCGCCATCAACGACGATGGCTCACTCCTGGTCCGGGTATCCGACAACGGCGTGGGTATTCCGCCCGAAATTCTGGCGGATGCGGTTGTGCCCTTCGCGCACATTCAGCAGCGCGACCCCGACAAGAGTGACACGATGGTGCGTGGCGGGCCCGGCCAGACGACAAAGGGCCTCGGATTGCCGATGGTCCGGATGCTCACGGAGTTGCACGGCGGCCGGCTGGTTCTCGACAGCACGCCGGGCAGGGGCACCGTCGCTGAAATCCACCTGCCGAAATACCGCCTCGCCGCCTAGTTCTTGTCCTGGCGGCCTAGTTCTTGTCTTGGCGATAGTCGTCGTGGCATCCGCGGCAGGACTGCACCAGCTTGATGAACGCCTTGTAGGTCTCGGCCTTGCTGGATTGTTCGGCCGCCGCGGTCGGGTTTTCTGCCGCCATATTCGTCTCGCCCGCGGCTTTCCGGAACCCCGCCGCACTATCCTCCGCCGGCCTTTTTTGACATCTCGGCCTGACGCGTCCTGATTTCTTCGGGCCACTGGCTCTTGATGTAGTCGAGCACCTGGCGGATCTGGTTGTCGGTCAGGATACCGTCATAGCCTGGCATCCCGCTCTTGAAGTCGCCGCCAACCAGTTTCTGGCCGCCCTGTTTGATATACGCAAACAACACCGGATCCGGATGATGCCAGGTGTGCCCCGTGGCGTCGTGGGGCGGGGCGGGCAGGGTGCCGTCGGCCTTGCGCTCGCGCCAGTTTGCCTGGCCTTCGAGGTCGGTGCCGTGGCAGCTCGCGCAATGTTGAACGTAGAGCGCCTTGCCGGCGGCCAGATCCACGGGGCCGCCTGCCACCGGCGCGGCGTCCTCGCCACAGGCGGCCAATATAGTTGCCAGAGCCAATGCAGTTGCCAGAATGGTCAGAAGGGCAGTGGGTGCAGGGAGGCGTATCGGTGTCATGGGGTGTTTCTCTAGAGCTTCCAGCAGGGGGAACCGCAAGCCCACTCGCAGGCAGCGGGAGCAAGTCATTCGCGAATCGGCGAGGTCGCGAGGCCTGACCGCTTGCAACCGCCCCCTCGTTCCATATAGAACACGGCCCGATTCCCTTTAATGGACCGGGATGCGAACCGGGCGGCTGGTTTGCCGCAGGCCCCGCTTGGGCGGGCGTGGTGGAAATGGTAGACACGCTGGTTTTAGGTACCAGTGGCGCAAGCCGTGGGGGTTCAAGTCCCTCCGCCCGCACCAAAATCGACTTCCGCCCGCGCGGCCGTATCCGCGACCGCATCCCGTGCCGGCCCGAACCCAGAGACACCAACCCCATCAGGCAATGACATCATGCAGGTAACCGAGACCAAGACCGAAGGCCTCCTCCACGAGTTCAAGGTCGTTCTGTCCGCCACCGAGTTCGACGAGAAAATGGACCTCCGGCTCAAGAAGCTCGCGGGCGAAATCCGGCTGCCGGGCTTCCGTCCGGGCAAGGCCCCGGTCAAGGTCCTGAAGCAGCGCTATGGCGATGCCGTGCGCGGCGAGGTGCTTGAGCAGGCGGTGCAGGACAGCTCGTCCCAGGCGATGATGGACCGCGGCCTCCGCCCCGCGATGCAGCCGAAGATCGAGATCGACAGCTTCGAGATCGGCAAGGACATCGAGTATTCGCTTTCGGTCGAGGTGCTGCCCGAGATCGGCGAGGTCGACTTCGGTTCGATCGAGCTGGAGCGCCTCGTCGCCAAGGTCGACGAGAATGAGGTCAGCGAGACCCTGACCAAGCTTGCCGAGCAGTACGGCAGCACTCAACCGGTCGAGAAGGCGCGCCCGGCCGCGCTCAACGACACTGCCGTGATCGACTTTGTCGGCAAGGTCGGCGGCGAGGAATTCCAGGGCGGCAGCGCCACCGATTTCCACCTCAAGCTCGGCTCGGCGATGTTCATCCCGGGCTTCGAGGAGCAGGTCGTCGGCATGAAGCCCGGCGAGCAGAAGGACGTGACGGTCACCTTCCCGGCCGAGTACGGCAACGACGAGCTGGCCGGCAAGGAAGCGGTGTTTGACGTGACCTTGAAGAGTCTCGAAGAGGCAGCACCTGCCGTGGTCGACGATGAGCTAGCCAAGAAGATGGGGCTCGAGGACCTCAAGACCCTGAAGGACCAGATGCGCGAGCGCATCGAATCGCAGTACGCCGAGGTGAGCCGCGAACGGCTCAAGCGGAAGCTGCTCGACGCGCTCAACGACAAGGCCGACTTCCCGGTGCCCGAGGGCATGGTCCAGATGGAGTTCGACGCGATCTGGGAGCAGGTCAGCAAGGACCTTGCCGAGGGCACGCTTGCCGATGACGACAAGGACAAGAGCGAGGAGGAGCTTCGCGACGAATACCGCGGGATCGCGGAGCGCCGGGTGCGCCTCGGCCTGCTGATCGCCGAGGTCGGCCAGCAGAACAACATCCAGGTCGAGCAGTCCGAGATCAGCCGCGCGATCATGGAAGAGGCCCAGCGCTACCCGGGCCAGGAGCGCCAGGTGATCGAGGCCTATCAGAACAATCCCGAGGCCGCGCAGCAGCTCCGCGCGCCGCTGTTCGAGAACAAGGTCGTCGACTTCATCTTCGAGCTCGCCAGGATCAAGGACAAGCCGGTGAGCGTCGAGGACCTGCTGGCGCCCGACGAGGAGCCGAAGAAGCCCGCCAAAAAGGCCGCCGCCAAGAAGGCGGCAGCGCCGAAGAAGACCGCCAATAAGGACGAGCCCAAGAAGGATGTCGCCAAGAAACCTGCGGCGAAGAAAGATACGAAGAAGTAATCTTCCTGCGGCATGATATGCCATCCGTGGAGATCGGCGGGCTCTTGAATAACCCGGCCGCCGGTCCAAATTGACAATCACACACCGCGCCTTCAACCCAAGCCCCGGAGGCGCGCCCAGCCGAAATCAGCAAGCGAGCAACATGACCGACGTCAGCGATTTTCCCATGTCTTCTTTGCCCAGGAACGCAAGCCAGATGAACGCAGATCACACAAACGCGCTCGTCCCGATGGTGGTCGAGCAGACCAACCGCGGCGAGCGGGCCTACGACATCTATTCCCGCCTGCTGAAGGAGCGCATCGTCTTCCTGACCGGGGTGGTCGAGGATCATATGTCGACGCTGATCTGCGCGCAGATGCTGTTCCTCGAATCCGAGAACCCGACCAAGGACATCTCCTTCTACATCAACTCGCCGGGCGGCGTGGTGACCTCGGGTCTCGCGATCTATGACACCATGCAGTACATCCGCTGCGATGTTTCGACCGTGTGCATCGGCCAGGCTGCCTCGATGGGCTCGCTGCTGCTGATGGCCGGCGCCAAGGG
>JAJFFI010000038.1 GCA_021776755.1 Alphaproteobacteria bacterium
TGTGCGGAGCCGGGTGCTCGCGGCGCGCGGCGCGGGCCAGGGCGTGATGTCGCGGCCGAACTTGCGGAGTACGGAGCGGGCGAAACCCATCGGCAGGGTCAGGCGGATTTCTTGGTGGCGGTTGCGGCCGCGAAATCGAAGTAGAGCTCCCGCGCGCGCTTGGCGACCGGCCCGGGCTGCAGCGAACGGTCCTCGATGCGGTTGACCGGCATCACCTTGGCGTGGTTGCCGGTCGAGAAGATCTCGTCGGCGTCGAGCACTTCGGCATAGCGCACCGTGCGTTCGTCGACCTGGTGGCCGTCATCGCGCAACAGGCGAATGACCCGCTGGCGGGTGATGCCGTTCAGAAACGTGCCGTTCGCGACCGGGGTCACGACGAGGCCGTCCTTGACGTAGAACAGGTTGGAGGTCGCGAACTCGGCGACGTGGCCCAACTGGTCGCGCATGATGGCGTTGTCAAAGCCGCGGGCCTTGGCGTCCTGGATCGCGCGGGCGGAGTTGGGATAGAGGCACGACGCCTTGGCATCCGTCGGCGCGCTGTAGGGATTGGGCCGACAGAACGGCGAAAGTCCCGCGGAAAAACCTGAAGGCTTGGGAATCGCAGACTCGTTGACCACCATCGCAAAGCGCGTGCTCTCCGGGTCGGGGGCGACGAAACCGTCATCCGCCCAGTACATCGGCCGGATATAGAGCTCGGCCGTCTCGGGGAAGCGCCGGATGCCTTCCCAGGCGATTTTCTCGATTTCGCCCGCATCGAGGAACGGCTCGAGGCCGAGAACCCGGGCGGAGTCGATCACGCGCTGGCAGTGGCGGTCCAGATCGGGGGCGAGGCCGTTGAACGCCCGCGCGCCATCGAACACCATCGACGACAGCCAAGCCGCCAGCGACAGCGCGTTCAGGAGCGGCGGGTTGCCCTCGTGCCACGTGCCGTCGATCCAGGTGAACGCCGCCGTACCGGCCGCGGGCGCCGAATGCGCCATGGCAGAACTCCCTTGCTGATCCCGAAGTCGGGCCTTTGAATGGCCCCGAAACGGCGCAGAGCATAGCGGCCACGGGCAGGCGATGCCACGACCAATCTGTCTCTATTCCGGGCAAAACGCCTGCTGGCGTGTCTTGAACAGGCACCGGACAAGCTGCGCCAGGCCAGGAATGCGGCGCGGATCGCACGATAAACGGAGGGCTCGCACGCGGCGGCGGGCGATCGCGAGCCGAAGTCCGGCCGCCCGGCGCGCCAGTTCACGCCGCGAGACGGCGGCCCGCAATTCCGCCCGCGCCCGGCATCCGCCGGCCCGCGCGGTCAGCAACGCGCCGGGTGGCACCGGACCGGTATACCGGCGTTCGAGTTCGTTGAGCCTGTCGATCTGACGCCGCACGGGAGACAGTTCAGGCACGTCAGGCGCGGGTGACGGGGACTTGGACATCGGAATCGCCTCGGCTAACGGTGTACGGGTCAAATGCCCGCCATCGAACACCGATACGGGCGCCAGGTAAAGGATAATTTTCTTAAAATTTTCGTGGCATTTCCGCGTACAGGGACCAGAGTCTTATGCGGGCATCGTGCCTGCGGCGGTCCGCTTACTGGCTCGACCAGACGATTCTGTGCATGAAAGCAACGTCTTCGGCGGCAAGCGTACGGTCGCCGTGGCTCTGGTTGATCGACGTCAGCTCGATCTTGATGGCGCTCTGGCGGACCAGTTCCTTGGCCATCACCTCACCCTCGGTGGTTTTCACCACCACCCGGTCGCCGCGGCGGACGCCGGCTGCCGGAGACACGATAACCACGTCGCCATCGCGATAGACCGGCTCCATGCTTTCGCCCGCGACCTCGAGTGCGTACGCGTTCGGGTCGCCGACATTGGGGAATTCCACTTCATCCCAGCCATTTCCGACCGGGTAGCCGGCATCGTCGAAGAAGCCTTCCTTGCCGGCCTGGGCGTAGCCGATGACCGGGACGCGCTGCACCACCTTGTTGGTCCCGTCGCCGGAAATATAGGCGACGAACTCCTCGAGGCTGGCGCCGGTCGCGCGCAGCACCTTGGAGACGCTCTCGGTGGACGGCCAGCGGGCCTTGCCTTCGCGGGTGATGCGCTTGGACTTGTTGAAGGTGGTCGGATCGAGCCCCGCCTTGCGCGCCAATCCAGACGGGCTGAGCCCGTATGAGCGGGCCAGCGTGTCGATCGCCTTCCAGATTTCGGAATGGGTCAACATGGGAACAAGATCATAGAGGGAAATGCGGAATATTTCCACAAGAAAGTCGCGGTAATTATTCTTGAAATAGGTTTATATTGCTTTACCATGCGCGGCCTCACCCAGAAGTGCCGCTGCATCGGGCGTCTCCGTCCAGATTTAGAACAAAACAGGAATATTATGCCCAGACCTTCCCGTGCCCCCCGTCCCGCCGCCGCCCGCCCCGGCGTTCCCTTCGACACCGCCGCCGAGGCCTGGTTCTGGTGTGTGCAATGCCTGCTGGCGCGGGCCGACGGTGCGCGGATCACCGCCGGTCTCGGCCTGGTCGCGCGGCCCTGCGATCCCGAAGACGTGCTGATGGCGGCCGAGCGGTTGCTGCGCCGGGGGCGGCTGCGGCGGGGGCACCTCCGGGTGCTGGGCGAGGCCGGGCGCGCCGGGCTGCCGCCCGATCCCCGGGTGCGGGCAAGCGAGACCCCGGCCCGGCTCTGGGCCGAGGCGATCGACCGGCTCGCCACCGCCCTGATGGCGCGCGGCATCGTGCAGGTGCCTGATCCGGAGGAGGCCCGCCCGGATGGGGGCCGCACCGGACGAGCTGCCGCGGGCGGGCGCGCGGCCCCATGACCTGCGGCGGCATTGCGGCGGCCACCCGGGCGCTGGTGGTGTTTTCCGGTGAGACCACGATCCCGTGGTTGCGGTTGCTGCGGCCGGGCTTCCGGCATTGCTTTCTTGTGTGGTGCGACGGCCGGCGCTGGCTGACCTACGACCCGATGGCGCATGGCACCCACATCGCCGCCCACGATCTGGCCCCCGCCTTCGACATGGCGGCCTGGTACCGGGCGAAGGGCCTCCGGGTCGCGGCCGTACGTCCGTACGCCCCGCCGCACCGCCCAGCGCCGCTTGCCCCCTTCACCTGCGTCGAGGCGGTCAAACGCGCGCTTGGCCTCCACTGCCGCCGCATCGTGACCCCCTGGCAGCTCTGGCGCGCCCTCACCCAACGCTTCCCCCAGCCCTGACCAGCCCTGACCAGCCCTGAAAGGACATTCCGATGCCACACGAACACACCAACGCCAACGACAGCCAGAACAACGCCCGCCCGGGAGGACGTCCACATCGGGCAACCCTCCATCGTGCCCTCCACCGCACGCTGACCGCGCGGCTCGGTTCGGCCACCGCCGCCGCGATCAGGCTGCGCGCGGTCGAACAGTTCGCCCGCGACCGGCTGCCCTGCCGCCTGGCGGTTGCTGCCCTCTGCTGCGCCGAGGGCGTGGCCTGGATCGAGACGCAGCTCGACCGCGATCCCGCCGCCTTCGAGGAAGAACTTGCGGCGCTGATGGACCGCCCGGACTTCTGGCGCGACCAGGAGCCCGCCGCCGTCCGCCGCGTGCGCAATGGCTACGCGCGGCTCTATCCCGGCCCGTGATGGGCCCCGCACTGGCGATGCCCGCCACGTGTTGTTTCCCCCAACAAGGAGCTTCCCCATGACCGATCATTTTTTCGAAGACCCGGATTTCGAGATCGACACAGCGCGCCCACAAGGCCTGCTCACCGCCCCGAAGGACGACCCCGCCCCCGGCCCGGCGCCGCGCCGCATTCCGGCGTTTCCCCGCGCCGGGCAGCACGACATCGAGCGCATGGACCTCGACCGGCCGGCAAGCGCGCTCGAGACCGCCCACGGCGTCACCCTTGATTTGCACGAGGTGGCCAACATGCTCGAGTCTCGCGCCGCCACGACAGGCGCGCGCCCGGCGGTCTTCGACGCGCAGGCCGCCGATGCCGTCCTGGCGCGCGCCGA
>JAJFFI010000371.1 GCA_021776755.1 Alphaproteobacteria bacterium
CAGGCCTCGTCTGCGCTTTCCGCCCGGCTGGTGATGCGGAGCCGCGCGACCGCGCCGATCGAGGGCAGGGCTTCGCCGCGGAAACCAAGGGTGCGGATATCGGTGAGGTCGCCGTCGGGCAGTTTCGAGGTCGCGTGGCGCTGCACCGCGAGCGCCAGCTCGTCCCGGCTCATCCCGCGGCCGTCGTCGCTCACCGAGATCAGCGCCTTGCCGCCGTCTTCAAGCGCGATGTCGATCTGACGCGCCCCCGCGTCGATCGCGTTTTCGACCAGTTCCTTCAGCGCGGCCGCCGGACGCTCGACCACCTCGCCGGCGGCGATGCGGTTCACGAGATCGGTCGGCAAGAGCCGCAGGGTCATGCTGTGCTCACTTCCGTCGCGCGGCCTGCCGGGAGAAACCGGCTGCGGCACGGCTCAGTCGGCAGTGCCGTCAGGCCCGTCTTCGCCGTCAAGCGCGGTCATGTAGTCCCGGGTCAGGGACTTGCCGGCGTCCACCGCCGGCTGATCGAAGGGATCGACGCCCAGAAGGTGCGCCGCGATCACGGTTTCGATCATATAGTGCATCATCATCGCGCCAATGGTCGGCGCGTCAATCTGTTCCAGGCGAAACACCCGTACGGGCCGGCCATGATCGGCCAGAGTCTCCGCGGTCGCGCGCTGTTGCGCGTCCATCAGATCGCCCAGTGTGCGCCCGGCGAGATAGTCCGGGATCACGTCGCCGAAGAGTTCGGTCTGGAAATCGTCCCTGATTCGCTCGCCGGTGCCGGCGCGGTCGAGGGTGACGAAGGTGAAGAATTTGTCTGCCGGTCCGTCGAGAAACAGCTGCAGCAGGCTGTGTTCGTCATTGGGACCACGGGCGGGCAGGGGCGTGCTGCCCAACCCTTTCTTGCCGAGACTCTCGGCCCAGAGCTGGCTGTACCAGGCCGCCAGCAGCCGCAGCCGCTCGCCATAGGTCATCATTACGCACTGGTTCACGCCGTGCTTGCGCATCAGCGCGACCGTGATCGCGGCGCCGACGGCAGGCGGGCATTCCTCTGGATTGCGCGCGGTCAGGGTCGCGAACACTTTCACCGCGCCGGCACGCACCGCCATCGGGTCGACGCCCGCGAGCTTGCCGGGCAGGAGGCCGACCGCCGAAAGCGCGGAATAGCGCCCGCCGAGCTTTTCGTCATGGTCGAGGATCCGGATGCGGAATTTCACGGCGATCCGCCGGATCGTGCTGTCCTGGGCGCCGGTGATGACGGCAAAGTGGGTCGCCGGTCCGAACTCGCCGCGATGCTCGACGATCCGCTGCAGCGCCACGAGGAACTGCGCGGTCGTCTCGGCGGTCTCGCCGGACTTGGAAATGATGATGAAGCCGGTCTGAGCCGGATTGATGCGCCGGAAGACAGTTTCGATGGCGCCTGGCGCGTAGTCGTCGACGAAGTGCACCCGGAACGGGCCGTCGCCCGTCGCAAGCCGGCAGATTGTCTGCCCGCCGAGGCCGGCGCCGCCGATGCCGATGACGATCACATCTTCGTACCGGCCGTGCCGCCAGTCCTGGAACAGATCGTCGAGGCCGTCGAGATCGTCGTCGCGGCCGGGGAGCGTGAGGAAGGGCATCGAGCCGCTCGACGCTGCCCGGCGCAGTTTCCGGATCGAGGCGGTCGACTCCTTGAGCGCCGCCTCGAAGTCCGCCGTCGACAGACCGCCCCCCCCGATGGCGTCCTTGAAGCACGCCTCGGTATTTTGCGAATACGGCAGGGGGGTGAGCGCCGACGTTGCCATTATTCGAGGTTTTCGGGCTGGCCCACCACGACGAAGGTCAGTTTCTCGGGTGTGAGCAATTCGCGCGCGACACGGTTCACGTCATCGACCGTGACCGCCTCGATGAAGCTGTTGCGATTGTCGAGGTAGTCGAGCCCGAGGCCGAGGTACTGAACGCTGGCAATCGTGCTCGCGATCCGGCTCGTGCTGTCGAGGCTCAGCGCGAAACTGCCGGTCAGATAGCGGATCGCATCCTCAACTTCTTCCTTGGTCGCGCCTTCGTCCTTCATGCGTTTCCACTCCGCGCGGACCAGTTCGATCGACTTGGCGACCCGGGCGTTTTGCGTGCCGAGGTTGCCGACCAGCGTGGCTGAATAGCGCATCGGATTGAGACCCGCGCCGACCGAGTAGACCAGCCCGCGTTTCTCCCGGACCTCCTTCATCAGCCGCGACGTGAACGAGCCGCTGGCGAGGATCTGGTTCAGCACATAGGCCGCGTACCAGTCCTTGTGGTCGCGTTTGATGCCGGCCTGGCCGAATATCACCCGGCTTTGGGGGAACGGCCGGCGGATCACTTCGGTGCGCCCGTCGAGTTTGGGCGGGGTTTCTGCGAGGTCCAGCGGTACGGCCTTTTCCGGCAAGCCGCCGAAGGTCTTGTCGAGCAGGACCTTCAATTCGTCAGGCGTGATGTCGCCGACCACGCCGATGAACATGTTATCGCGTGCGAGACGCGATTTCAGGAACCCCCGCATGTCGTCGGGCGCGATCGCTTTCACGGTTTCGGGCGTGCCCCGGGTCCGCCGCCCATAGGGAAAATCCGGAAACGCGCTCGACCACCAGCGCTGGCCCGCGATCGCATTCGGATCGCGCGCGCGCCGCGCGAGATTGACCAGGATCTGGGTCTTGGTCCGGCTCAACGGCTCGGCATCGAAGCGCGGCTCGGTCATCGCCATCCGGAACAGGTCGAACGCCATGTCCCGGTTCTTGGTCAGGGTCTTGAGGCTGCCGGAAAAGGTATCGGACCCGGCGCTGAACCCGAGGTCGATGGACTTGTCCTCGACCGCTTTCTGGAAGGCCTGGCTCTTCAGCGCTCCCGCGCCCTCGTACATCATCGCGGCGGTCAGCTGCGCGAGCCCTTCCTTGCCGTCGGGATCGGCGATCGAGCCGCCGACGAAGACGACCTGCATCGCGATGATCGGATTGAGGCGGTCCTGCACCAGCCAGGCGGTGATCCCGCCGGGGCTGGTGACCTTCTCGATCTTGCCCATGGCGGCGGCCGGCAGCGATGCGGCCGAAAACAGGGCCACCGCGAACACCGCGGCGACCGCCAGCCGGACGTGCTTCGCAATTCCGAACTTCATTGCGCGCCCTCTTTCTTTTTGGCCGGTGTGGCGGCCGGCTTCTTGGGCGCTTCCGTTTTCTTCGGCGCGGCTTTTTTCGGGGCGGGCTTCTTCTCTTCGGGCAGCAGGATCGAGACCACCGAGTTCTTCTCGACCAGCACATGCCTGGCGGCTTCCAGGACCTGCGCGGCGGTCACGGCGCTGATCTTCTCGGGCCAGGACTCGACATCTTCGATGGTCAGCCCGGATGTCAGCGCCGAGCCGAAAATCCGCGCGCCGGTCTCGAGGCTGTCGCGGGAATAGATGGTTGAGGCCATCATCCGGTCCTTGGCGTTCTGCAGTTCCTCGGGCGTGATGCCATCCTTCAGCAGCAGGTCGATTTCGACCTGGATTGCCTTTTCGATCGCCTCGATCTTCACGCCGGGACGCGGGATGCCCCAAACGCCGAAGGTGGTCAGGTCATAGGCGTCGCCGCCGTACCAGCCGCCGGCATTGGCCGCGATCTTCTGCTCGACGGCGAGCTTCCGGTAGAGGCGGCTGGTCGATCCGCCGCCGAGAATCTCGGCGAGCAGGTCGAGCGCGTAGGCGTATTCCTTCTTACCGGTCGAATAGCTCGGCGCCAGATACTGCTTGCTCCAGGACGGTTGGCCGGCGCGCGCATCGCGCAGCGTGACCCGGCGGGGCGCGTGATGCGGCGGCTCTTTCGGGCGGACGCGCTTGGGCAGCGGCGTGCCGGGGATGACGCCATAATATTTCTCCGCGAGCGGTTTCAGCTTGTCGAGGGTCACATCGCCCGCGACGATCAGGATCGCGTTCGCCGGGTTGTAATACTTCTTGTAGAAATCGAGCGCGTCCTCGCGCGTCAGTTCCGCGATCTCGTGCGCCCAGCCGATGATCGGGATGCCGTAGGGGTGGTTCTCCCAAAACGCGGCCCGGGCGGTCTCGCCCAGCAGGGAGCCGGGGCGGTTGTCGATCCGCGACCGGCGCTCTTCGAGGATCACGTCGCGTTCCGGCAGGACCTCTTTTTCATCGAGCGTGAGGTTCACCATCCGGTCGGCCTCATGCTTCATCATCAGCTCGAGCCGGTCGGCCGCAACCCGCTGGAAATATCCGGTGTAGTCCCAGGACGTGAAGGCGTTTTCCTGCCCGCCGTTCCGCGCGATGATGCGGGTGAACTCGCCCGACTTCATCGTCGTGGTGCTCTTGAACATCAGGTGTTCGAGATAGTGCGCGATCCCGGATTTGCCCCACGGCTCGTCGGCGGCCCCCACCTTGTACCAGACCATGTGCACGACGATCGGCGAGCGGTGGTTCTCGATCAGAACCACCTGCATGCCGTTGTCGAGGGTGAAAGTCTTGGGGTCGAAGATCTTCGCGTGGGCGGCGGCGAACGGGAGGCAGGCCGCGAGCAGCGCCGCCGCGATTACGCCAGTCAGACGGACGCGAAGAGACATGGAGGAGGGCCGGTTGGAGCGTCTGGGGGGAAGCAAGCGCCGCGCGGAACGGTGTCCGCGCGGCGGTAACGGGTCGAAATCCTAGAAGATCGAGGACTTCTTTTTGGTGACCGGCGCCGGATGCGGCGGCTCGACATCGCCGGATTTCCGCCACTTTAGCAGCTTGTCGGCAAAGGCTTTCTCGCCGGTCTCGGCCTGCCGGGTCTCGGTATCGACTTTCTTCTTGATGTCGCGCTCGACGCCCTGGCCCTTCGAGGCCTTGCGGACCAGCACCGACTCGCCCTTCGAGCGGGTACCGTTGCCGGGGATGTAGTTGGCGGTTGCCTTGTCGCCGACAAGCGCCTGACGGCCGCGCGCCGAGGCGGCGCGGGCGGCACTCTTGCCGCTGCCCGGCTCGGGCGGACGGAGCGTATAATCCGGTGGCACGGCCAGGCGCGCGTTCGGCGCGAACACGGGCTCGGCGCCGGAGGACTTCAGGCCCACCAGTTCACGCAGGTTCTGCTGCTTGGAACAGGCAGTGAGGGCGACACTGGCGGCCAGCACCGCGGTGGCCATCGCGATCTTCTTCATGGGCTTCAAATCCCGCAATTGCTTGATGTTGCGCTTATTTATTAGAAGATCGGCCGCCCATAAACAAGGCGTCAATCAATAAAAGTACAACCCCCACCGAAATCGCCGCGTCGGCGACATTGAAGGCCGGGAAGTAGTTTTCGCCCCAGTGGAAATGCAGAAAATCGGCCACCGCGCCGAACCGTAGCCGGTCGATGCCGTTGCCGACCGCACCGCCGATGATGAAGCCGAGCGCGCAGGCCTGCAGCCAGGTGTCCGATTTCCAGACCCAGATCAGCAGCGCGACCGTGATGACGGCCGCAAGCCCGGTCAGCACCGCAGGGCCGCAATCGCCGCAGAACCCGAAACTCACGCCACGGTTCCACACCA
>JAJFFI010000372.1 GCA_021776755.1 Alphaproteobacteria bacterium
CGGGCTCAGGCGGCCTGTCCGTCGCGGCGGGTGCGTCGCAGATGGGCGCGGACGTCGTTTTACTCGAACGCGGCGAGATGGGAGGCGACTGCCTCAATTACGGCTGCGTGCCGTCAAAATCGCTGCTGGTCGCCGGGCGCACGGCCGCGGCGGTGCGGCACGGCGCGAAGTTCGGCGTGAACGGCCACGAACCCGAGATCGATTTCGGCAAGGTGCATGCGCATGTCCACGGCGTCATCGGCGCGATCGCGCCCCATGACAGCGTCGAACGGTTCGAGGGGTTCGGCGTCAACGTGATCCGCGAGGAAGGCCGGTTCACCGGCGCGCGCACGATCCAGGCCGGCGACAAGACCATCGAGGCGAAGTGGTTCGTGGTCGCGACCGGCAGCAGCCCGGCCGCCCCGCCGATTCCCGGCCTCAACGAGGTTGAGTATCTCACCAACGAAACGATCTTCGAGCGCGAGACCGCGCCGGACCATCTGCTTATCATCGGCGGCGGCCCGATCGGCATCGAGATGGCCCAGGCGCACCGCCGCCTCGGCTGCAAGGTCACGGTGTTCGAGCTCTTCAAGATCATGCCCCACGACGACCCCGAAGCCGTGGACGTGGTGCGCCAGCGGCTGCTGGCCGAGGGCGTCGATATCCTCGAAGAGGTCAAGACCAAGAAGGTCGCAAAGGACGGCAACGGCGTTGCGATCACGATCGAGAAGGACGGCAAGGAAGAAACCATCAAGGGCTCGGACCTGCTGGTCGCCGCCGGGCGGAGCCCCAACCTCGGCAGCCTCAATCTTGAAAAGGCCGGCATCGAGTATGACAAGAAGGGCATCAAGGTCGACGGCGGGCTGAAGACGACGAACGGCAAGGTCTTCGCCATCGGCGACGCCGCCGGCAGCTATCAGTTCACGCATATGGCGGGCTACCACGCGGGCATCGTGATCCGGCAGATGCTGTTCCGGATGTTCTGGTCCAAGGTTGACTACACCGCCGTGCCCTGGGTGACCTATACCGACCCGGAGTTGGCGCATGTCGGCAAGACCGAGAAGATGGCGCGCGAAGACGGCGACGACATCAACATCCTGCGCCATCCGTTCGCCGAGAACGACCGCGCCCAGGCCGAGCGCGAGACCGGCGGTTTCATCAAGGTCGTCGTGACCTCGAAAGGAAAAATCCTTGGCGCGACCATCGTCGGCCCGCATGCCGGGGAATTGTTGCTGCCCTGGGTGATGGCGGTGCAGGAGGGCATGAAGATCGGCAAGATGGCCGGCATCATCGCGCCCTATCCGACGCTTTCCGAAGTCAGCAAGCGGGCCGCCGGCAGTTACTACACACCGAAACTCTTCAGCGACAAGACGCGCGCGATCGTGCGCTTCCTGATGAAGTTCGCCTGATGCCGCGCATCGTTGCCCATCCAGGCCCATCGTCCGCCACACCCACCGATGTCATTCCCGCGAAGGCGGGAATCCAGTGGCACGGACGGAAAGGCAAGCAAGGCGAATGGACGCGGACCCGCCACCAGTCGAAGTCTCTCCGATTGGACATGCCAATGGTTGGAATCTTCTGGATTCCCGCCTTCGCGGGAATGACGACAGAGAGGATGGCGCGGAGCGGTATGTTGGCCACAGAAAGCCCAACGAACCGCCAGGACAAATCTCCAGGACGGAGACGGACATGACCGAGAGGAAAAAACATCAGGGGGGAGCGGACGCCGCCACACCGCCCGCGGGTGGCAAGGTCAACTGGATGAAGCGGTTCCTGCCGCTCGGCATCCTCGTGGGGGCGATCGTGCTGGTGTTCGCGACCGGGCTGCACAACTACATCTCCTTCGAGACGCTGCGCGAGCATCGCGAGACGCTGACCGGTTTCGTCGCGGATAACGCCATCGTGGCGGCGCTGATCTTCATGGCGATCTACGCCGCCGTGGTCGCGATGTCGCTGCCCGGGGGCGCGGTCATGACGATCACCGGCGGGTTCCTGTTCGGCATCTGGATCGGGACGCTCTGGGTCGTCATCGCGGCCACCGTGGGTGCGACGATCCTGTTCCTGGTCGCCAGGACGTCGCTCGGCGACAGTCTCCGCGAGAAAGCCGGGCCGTGGCTCAAGCGCATGGAGGACGGCTTCAAGGAAGATGCGCTGAGCTATCTGCTGGTGCTGCGCCTCGTGCCGATCTTCCCGTTCTTCGTCGTGAACCTGGTCCCCGCCTTCCTCGGCGTGAAGACGCGGGATTACATTCTGGCCACGCTCTTCGGCATTATCCCCGGCAGCTTCGTCTACGCCTCGGTCGGCAACGGCCTCGGCGCCGTCTTCGACGCCGGCGAAACGCCCGACCTCGGCATCATCTTCAAGCCCGAAATCCTGACCCCGATCATCGGCCTCGCGGTGCTGGCCATGATCCCGGTTGGCTACAAGAAGTGGAAGGCGCGGAAGGCGGCGGGGTAGTCTCGGCCCCCGCAACCAACACTGGAGTCATTCCCGCGCAGGCGGGAATGACGATGGTGCTTGCGGCAGCCTCTGAGCGCTATATCTCCTCGCCGATCTTCACCACCAGCTTGCCGAAATTGTCGCCCTTGAGCAGGCCGAGGAACGCCTCCACCGCGCCTTCGAGGCCGACATCCCGGATGTCTTCCTTGAACTTGATCGTGCCGTCCTTGATCCATCCGGCCATCGCCTTCATGCCTTCGGGATAGCGCTTGGCCCAGTCGAACACGATCAGGCCTTCCATGCGGGCGCGGTTCACGAGCAGCGCGCGGGTCGGGCGCGGCGCGAGGTCCGGTTTCTCGAGGTTGTACTCGGAGATCATGCCGCAGATCGCGATGCGCGCGCGGAAGTTGATCTGGGTGAGCACGGTGTCGAGGATCGTGCCGCCGACGTTGTCGAAATAGACGTCGATGCCATCCGGGCAGGCGGCCTTCAGTGCGGCCTTCAGGTCCGTTTCCGCCTTGTAGTCGACCGCCGCGTCAAAGCCGAGTTCGTCCTTCACGAACGCGCATTTCTCGGGGCCACCCGCGATGCCGACCGCGCGGCACCCCTTGATCTTCGCGATCTGGCCGACAAGCCCTCCGACCGCCCCCGAGGCGGCGGACACCACCACGGTCTCGCCCGCCTTCGGCAGGCCGACGTCGAGCAGGCCGAAGTAGGCGGTCATGCCCGGCATGCCGAGCACGCCCAGCGCGGTCGAGATCGGCGCCAGCGACGCGTCGACCTTGCGGAGGTCCTTTGCCGGAAGCACGCCGTGGGTCTGCCAGCCGAGCAGGCCCTCGACGATCTCGCCGGGCGCAAACCGTTCTGATTTCGATTCGATCACCTCGCCGACGACGCCCGCCGGCATCGGCGTGCCGAGCTCGGTCGGCGGGACGTAGGATTTCCCCTCGCGCATCCGTCCGCGCATGTACGGATCGAGCGACATGTAGATGCCGCGCACCAGCACCTCGCCGTCGCCCGGCGCCGGGACCTCGGTTTCGACCAGCTCGAAGTTGTCGGGCGAGGGCTCGCCCGGCGGGCGGGATTTCAGCAGAATCTGTTTGCGATTTTTCGCCATGATTATCCGTTTTTCGCCCTTACCCGTTTTTGGAACGATGGGCGGAGACCTGGGAGATCGCGCCCTGCCGCAGGTGCCCGATGTCGCTCCCCGCGCAGACCAGATCGTAGCCACGCTCGAACATGGCCTGGAAGTCGAGGCCGCTGTGCGGCACCGCGCCCATTTTCATGCCGGCATCCTTGATGGCTTTCTCGGCGCGCTCCAGCAGCGCGTTCACCTCGGGGTCGTCGTATTGCATCGGTTTGCCGATCGAGGCCGAGAGATCCGTCGGGCCGATAAACAGGCAGTCGATGCCGTCGACCTTGGCGATTTCCGGAATGCTCAAGATCGAGGCTTCGGTCTCGATCTGCAGCATAATGACGAGATTGCTGTTGGCCTTTTCAAGGTATTCCGGCGAATCCAGCCCGAAATTCGACGCGCGGACGGCGGATGCGGCGCAGCCCCGGATGCCCGCCGGCGGATACAGGCAGGCTTCGACCGCGTGGGCCGCTTCCTGGGCGTTCTGGATGAAGGGGATCATCACGCCCTCCGTACCCGCATCGAGCGCGCGTTTTATGTAGACCGGGTCGTTCCACGGGACGCGCATCAGCTGCGTCGGCGGAAACGGCTGTAATGCCTGCATCTGGCGCACCGCGTCGGGCAGGCCGCCAAAGCCGTGTTCGTGGTCGATCATTACGAAGTCGTAGCCCGCATGGCCGAAGATTTCGGCGGCGACGGCGCTGTCGGAGAAGA
>JAJFFI010000373.1 GCA_021776755.1 Alphaproteobacteria bacterium
TGACCTTCCTCGGCGGCGAGGCGCTGCAGGCCGACCTCAATCTTCCCAAGGCGGTGACCGGCGTCTTTCAGGGCCTGCTGCTGTTCCTCGTCCTCGGCGCCGACGTACTGATCCGCTACCGTATCCGCTGGTCGCGGGGCGTTGTTCGGGAGAGCTCTGCCTGATGCCGGAACTTGAAACCATCATCGCCATTGCGCTTGCGACCGTGCGGGCCGGCACGCCGCTGGTCTTCGCCGCACTCGGCGAACTGATCACCGAGAAATCCGGCGTCCTCAATCTCGGCGTCGAGGGCATGATGCTGATCGGTGCGGTCGCCGGGTTCGCGGGTGTTGTGGTCACTGGCAGTATCGCAGTCGGATTGATCGCGGCGATGCTTGCGGGTCTTCTGATCTCGTTGATCTTCGGTGTGCTGACCCTGACGCTGCAATCGAACCAGGTGGCGACCGGTCTGGCGCTCACTATCTTCGGCATCGGGCTCTCGGCCTTCGTCGGGCTGTCCTACATCGGGACGCCGATCAAGGGCCTGCAGCCGATCGACATTCCGGGGCTGACCGACATTCCGGTGATCGGGCCGCTGATCTTCGGGCACGACCTGCTGGTCTATGCATCGCTGCTGGTCTTCGCCGCGGTCGCCTGGTTCCTCTACAAGACGCGCGGCGGCCTGATCCTGCGGGCCGTCGGCGAATCCCACGAGGCGGCGCACGCGCTCGGATATTCGGTGATCGGTATCCGCTACCTCGCGGTGATGTTCGGCGGCGCGATGAGCGGCCTCGGCGGCGCCTATCTGTCGCTGGCCTACACGCCGCAGTGGGCCGAGAACATGACCGCCGGGCGCGGCTGGATCGCACTTGCGCTCGTGGTGTTCGCGACCTGGCGCCCGGCACGCGTGGTGCTGGGGGCCTGGCTCTTCGGCGGCATCACCATCATGGGCCTGCACCTGCAGGCCTCGGGTTTCGAAATTTCGTCGCATCTGATCGCGACCTTGCCGTATCTTGCCACCATCCTGGTGCTGGTCCTGATTTCACGGGATGCGACCAAGATCCGGTTAAACGCACCGGCCTCGCTCGGAAAGCCGTTCCACCCCAGCGACTGACGCCGGGGTGGCGGCCGCCCGCGGGCCGGACAAAAACTCAACACGGGAGGTGAAGACATGAATTTCCGGAAAACACTGATGGCCGCGGCGGCCGCGACGCTCATCGCGGGTGCGGTCCAGGCCGAAGATCTCAAGATCGGCTTTGTCTACGTGAGCCCGATCGGGGACGCGGGCTGGACCTACCAGCACGATCTCGCGCGCAAGGCGCTTGAGGCGAAATACGGGTCGAAGATCAAGACGACCTTCGTCGAGAGCGTCGCCGAAGGTGCGGACGCCGAGCGCGTCATCCGCAAGCTCGCCCAGGACGGCAACCAGCTGATCTTCACCACCTCGTTCGGCTACATGAACCCGACGGTCAAGGTCGCCAAGCAATTCCCGAAAACCCATTTCGAGCACGCAACGGGCTACAAGCGGGCGAAGAACGTCAGCACCTATCTGGCGCGTTTCTATGAAGGCCGGTATCTCACCGGTATCGTCGCGGGCAAGGCCACCAAGTCGAACAAGATCGGCTATGTCGCGGCCTTCCCGATCCCGGAAGTCGTACGCGGCATCAACGCCTTCACGATTGGCGCGCGGAGCGTGAACCCGAACGTCGAGGTCAACGTTGTCTGGACGTCGTCCTGGTATGACCCGGGCAAGGAGCGCGAGGCGGCCGAGACGCTGATGTCCCAGGGCGCGGACGTGCTGGCGCAGCATACGGACTCGACCGCGGTCGTGCAGGCGGCCGAGGACAAGGGCAAGTTCGCCGTCGGCTATCACTCGGATATGTCGAAGTACGGCCCGAAGGCGCATCTGACCGCCAGCACCCACATCTGGACGCCGTATTACATGTCGGTCGTCGACGCGCAGATGAACGGCAAATGGCAGTCCTCGAATACCTGGGGCGGCCTCAAGGAGGGCATGGTGGCGCTGTCGGACTTCGGACCGGCCGTGACCGAGGAGACCAAGGCGCTGGTGCAAAAGGCCATCGACGAGATCAAGGCCGGCAAGCTGCATCCTTTCCAGGGCCCGCTGAAGAACCAGGCGGGCGAGAAGGTCGTGGCCGCGGGCAAGACGATGTCCGACGATGAACTTCTGAAGATGGGCTATTACGTCGAGGGCATCATCGGCGAACTGCCGAAGAAAAACTGACCTCGCGTTACAAACTCTGAAGTGGCCCCGTCTTCCTGGTGAGGGAAGGCGGGGCTTTTTCGTTATCGGAGGACGAAGCGGACGGGGATCGTCACGGTCGACGCGCTCCGCACACCGGCCTTCATCGCGGGGGTGAAGCGCCAGCGGCGGACGGCGTCGCGGGCGGCGCGATCGAGGACCGAGTGACCGCTGCTGTGGGCGACAGAAACCGCAGCGGCGCGGCCGTCGGCGGTGACCTCGACCCGCAGCAGCACGCGGCCTTCCCAGCCCCGGGCGCGGGCGCGCTCGGGATAAACGGGGACCCGATTCCGCCCGAGGGGGGCTGCACCCCGGCTGACCGGGCCGGGCGTGCCGGCCGACGGTTGCAGCGAGGAACTCTGGCCGGTTCCCGACGCGCCCGCGGTGCCGGTTTTCTTGCCGGTCTTTGCGCCCCTGGCGGCAGGCGTGGCGCGGGCGGTCTGAGGCGGTGCCGGTTTCTGGGCCGGTTTCTTCACCGGATTGGGTTTCGGCGGAGTTTTCGCCTTCTTGATGGGCTCGGGCTTGGCGGGTTTCATTTTTGCCGGCGGGCGCGGTTTGATCTCGGGCGGCTCAGGATCGGGCTGGCGCACCGCCTCGCCCTTTTTGGCGGCGGCGCTTGCCGCAACGCTCCCCGTTGCGGCGCCAGACCGGGGCGTCGCGTCCGGGCCCCGCACGACCACCTCAACCGCGATGGCAGTGCCGATGGCCTCCGGCACCGCGGGCGCCGATGGCCAGAGCAGGGCGGCGAAGGCCGCGTGCAGCGCGAGCGAGAACAGGGCCGCCAAGGCCAGCGTCAGCCGCGGGCGCTCGGGCAGTTTCGGAATCCGGACGGCAGCCGCGTTCATGGCGCCGCCCTCCCGCCGTTGGATGTGGGTTCGAGCCGTTTCCACGGCACGATCCAGTCAGCACCCTCGTGGCTGCCGGTCAGCGCCTCGACCCGGTAGACCGCCCTGAGCAGGTCCGGTGTGA
>JAJFFI010000374.1 GCA_021776755.1 Alphaproteobacteria bacterium
TCCGGGTGCTGGGCCATGGCGGCTTCGGCGTCACCTACCTCGCCAAGGACGTAAACCTCGGCAAGGAAGTGGCGATCAAGGAATACTTCCCGACCGACTTGGTCGTGCGCGAAGACGGCTTCTCCGTCCGCCCGCGCTCGCAGAGCGATGAGGGCGATTACGAGTACGGGCTCGAGCGGTTCCTCGACGAGGCGCGCACGCTGGCGCAGTTTCGCCACCCGAACATCGTCGTCGTGCACCGGTTCTTCCGGGCCAATGGCACCGCCTATCTCATCATGGACTACGAACACGGCGAGCAGTTCGGCTCGATCCTGAAACAGCGCCGGACGATCCCCGAGGCCGAGCTCCTCGACCTCATTCATCCCCTGCTCGATGGTCTCGCCGAGGTCCACAAGGCCGGCATCCTGCACCGCGACATCAAACCCGAGAACATCTACGTCCGCGAGAACGGCTCGCCGGTGCTGATCGATTTCGGCGCCGCCCGGCAGGCCCTGTCGTCGCGCTCGAAGACGCTGACCGCCGTGCTCACCCCCGGCTATGCCCCGTTCGAGCAGTATTACAGCAGTGGCGACCAGGGGCCGTGGACCGACATCTACGCGATGGCGAGTGTGATGTACCGCGCTGTATCGGGCGACGATCCGGTCGAATCTGTGGCGCGTCTGGACTCAGATACGCAGACCCCCGCGACGGCTGCCGCCCAGGGCCGCTACAAGAAACACATCCTCGAAGCGATCGACGCGGGTCTCGGGGTCAAGCCCGTCGACCGGCCGCAGAACGTCGACGAGTTCCGCGCGATGCTTGACGGCAAGCGCAATCCCAAGCGCGCCGCAGCGGCCGCAGCGGCGGCCAGTGCAAGCGCGTCCGGCCCGGCGTCAGCCGGTCGTTCCCGTACGCGCTCCGGCGGCTTCGGCAAGATCCCCGTTGCGGCGACCGTCGCCGGTGTCGCGCTGCTTGCCGCGAGCATCGGCATCGCCGCCTGGTTCGCCAGCGGCGACGATGGCCCGGGCCAGATTGCGTCCGGCAACAGCGGCGCCACCCAGGCAGGCGGGTCGACTGCCGGTGCGGGCGGCTCAGGTGACGGCCCTGCCGAGGGCAGCAGTGCTGCGGGCAGTTCCGGCGCCGGGGAAGAGAAAAAGCCCGAGGCCGCGAGTGCCGCGGGCGCGACGGGTGGCGCCAAGACCGAAGCCGAGCGCCTGACCGAAATGCTGCGCAAGGCCGAGGCCGAGCGCAAACGTCTCGAAGAGGAACGCGCGCGCCTCGAGGAAGAGCGCAAGCGCCTTGCCGCCGAGAAGAAAAAAGACACGTCCCGCGAGAAAGCCGCGGAAGCCGAAGCCGCGCGGCGGGTCGCAGCCGAAGCCCGGCAGAAGGCAATCGAGGCGCGGAAGGCAGAGGCCGCAGCGCGCCGCAAGGCTGCCGCTGCGGCTGCGGCAAAGAAGCCAGAACCCGCTGCCAAGAAGAAGCCGCCTGAAACCGCAGCCCGAACGCCGAGGCAGTCGAGGAAGCCGTCGGCAAGTGCCGATAAAATCGAGGCCTGGTGCACGCGCCAGCGGGCGGCGATTATCGCCAAATACGAAAAGCTGATCCCGCCAAAATGTGCCGAGGTCAATCGTCCGACATCAGCCGGAATGGCCAACGAAAGTTACGGTCAGACTGAATGCGGCCAGCAGAATATGCTGCACGAGTACCGGTCCAAGCTGAAGGTCAAGGATCTCGCGGATCTGAATCGCCGCTGCATCGCCATGCGCCAGGGCGAGCCGACGGAGTAAGCGCCAGCACGGCCACGCGTTACGCGATCCCGCCATCAGCGGTCTCTTTCCCGGCGGCTTCGACGTTCATGTGCTGGGGCGCAACCAGGTCCAATGCTTCCAGCATACGGCGCTGGCGGCCTGACGCGTCTCAGTCGTCTTTGGTGCCGGCGTCCGACAGGCTGCGGATAAGTGTCATCAGATTCGCGCGCACGTCGCCGCAGCGGATTTGGTAGTAGGAGCGCACGAGTTGAAGGGTCTCGCGCTTCATGGGCGGCTTGCCCTTCTTGCTGTCCTTTTTGGGCGGCGTGTTCTCGTTGGAGATCTCCGCCTCGTTCAGCCCGTCGAAGAAATAGGACACCGGAACGTCAAGCGCGGTCGCCATCTGGTAGAGGCGGCTCGAGCCCATCCGGTTTACGCCCTTCTCGAATTTTTGCAGCTGTTGGAACGAGACTCCGATCTTGTCGCCAAGTGCGGTCTGGCTGAGCCCCAGCATGACCCTGCGCTGGCGGAGACGCTGGCCGACATACATATCGACCGGGTGCGGGCCATCCTCACGGATGGTTCGACGGCGGGCAGTTTTTGACATTGGCGTCTTTCGGACAGTGTCGCGCAGCAGTTAATGCCGATACGCTGTCTCTTCAAATACTCATGATGTGATCCCGGACTATACGGCATTGAGCGTGGAATTTGAAACTTTGACTGTCAAATAAGTCAAAATTTCAGCGCGTTATCGAATTTCCGTTGGTATACGGAGTGTTACGCCGTTCCGGTAGGCGGAAAATTCAGGCTGCGGTTGCGCGGGCGGTGCGGTCCAACACGTATTCGACATTGTCGATGTCGAATGTATCGCCAAATTGCGACAGGAGCCGTTCGGCCAGACGCGACCGGTAACGTTCGCGATCGTTCGGCGCGGCGGTGAATTCCAGTTCCTCGGCCAGGTCGATCGAGGCGAGCACGAACGGATAGCAGGTGTCGGGCAGGCTCGCCTTGTCACAGAGTCCGCGAATTCCCGCCTCGCCGCCGTCGCGGAGCAGCCGGTGGACGGCTGCCACCCCGATTCCGGCGCGGCGCGCGAGCCCGGTTTCGAAAAAGTTGAAATCGCCCGTGTAGAGCGCCCGCATCAGGATTGTGTCCGTGAGCCGGCCCTGGTCGGCAAGCCGCGAAACGAGCACGCCGACGGCCGCGGGGCCGCTTGCGGTCTCCGACAGGTCGAGGGTTGCGCGCTCCCGGCTCTTCTCGATCAGGGTCGAGGCGACATCATCGGAAAGTTCGTGGCGCGCGACGAGTTCGGCGCGGAGAGATTCGGACACCACTCGCACGAGGCGTTCGGCCACCGAGATCGGCAAGGCTGACCGCTTGACCATGGCTTCGGTCATATCCGGCGAGGCGCTGAAGCGTTCGATCATTGCGTGGAAGGCATCTTCGCCGACATCCGCGCCCTGATTCGCGGCCAACATTTCGACCGCCCGCCCGTCGGCAATAACGGCGATGCGGTCGCTCACGGGCCCGCTGACGCGCGCGCGGGAGGCGACCGCCATCTGGCAGGCCACGCGCCGCGATTCGACAACCTCGATCAGATCGTCGTCGGTCAGCACGACCGAGGACGCGATCACCGGAATGGCGACATCGTCAACATCTCCGGCAAGCGACTTGACGACGTCATGGGGGGCGCTGTCGTAGGACTTCATCACCTCGGCGAGCGCCTTGCGGACCCGTGTCTCGGTGTCCTTG
>JAJFFI010000375.1 GCA_021776755.1 Alphaproteobacteria bacterium
CCTGTTGCACGCCGGGTTGGCCGCCATGTTGGCCGGCAAAAATCCGGAAAAAGCTGAAATTCCGCGCATTCCGATGTTAACAAAAGCCAACAATTCGCGCAGAGTCGCGTCCCGCCCGCCGCCAGCCGGCCCGCCTCCGGAGACCGCCATGAAGATCTGCCGTTTTGACGATAACCGCCTCGGCCTCGTGGACGGTGCCGCCGTCCACGACGTGACGGGTGCGCTCGATGTGCTGCCGACGATGACCTGGCCCCTGCCCCAGGGCGATGCGCTGATCGCGAACCTCGACGCGGTAATCACCCGGGCCGGGCAGCTGTCGGACACGGCCGGGCAGTTCGCGCTCAGGGACGTGACGCTGCGAAGCCCGGTCGCCAACCCGTCGAAGATCATCGGCGCGCCGGTGAACTATCTGAAGCACCAGGCCGAGGCCAACATCGACAAGGAAATCAGCGCCGAGGCCAGCGTCAAGACGATCGACACCTATGGCCTGTTCCAGAAAGCCACCAGCGCGCTGGTCGGCCCCGGCGAAGGTGTGATCCTGCGCTTCCCCGAGCGGCGCACCGATCACGAGGTCGAGCTCGCCGTCGTCATCGGCAAGGGCACGGCGGAGGGCGAAATCGTGTCCGAGGCCGACGCGTTCAAGCACATCGCGGGCTATGCCATCGGGCTCGACATGTCGGTGCGGGGCTCGGAGGACCGCAGCCTCCGCAAGTCCATCGACCGCCACGCCGTGCTCGGCCCCTGGCTGGTAACCGCCGACGAGATCGACGATCCGGACAGCCTCGATTTCGCGCTCACCATCGGCGGCGAAGATCGCCAGCGCTCGAACACCAGCCAGCTCATCTTCGGCATCGCGAAACTCATTTCCTACGCGTCGAGCTGGTACACGCTCTACCCCGGCGACATCCTCATGACCGGCACGCCCGAGGGCGTCTCGCCGGTAAAGCCCGGCGACGTGATGGTCTGTGAGCTTGAAGGCGTGGGCCGCATGGAGGTTGCCGTTAGCTGACGTTCCCGCCCTCAGATCCGCCGGCCTTTGCCTTCCCAGTAGGGCGCGCGGATCAGGTGTTTCTGGATCTTGCCGACCGGTGTCTTCGGAAGGGCGTCCACGATCTCGACGACCCGGGGCCGCTTGAAGGCCGCGATCCGTTCCGCGCACCAGGCGGCCAGGGCCGCGCCATCCGGCGGATCGTCGACATCGAACAGCACGACATGCGCCGCCGGCACTTCGCCGAACCGCGCGTCCGGGATGCCGAAGACCGCGCATTCCGACACCGCCGGGTGGGCATAGAGCGCGTTCTCGATCTCGCGCGGAAAGATGTTCACGCCGCCCGCGATGATCATGTCGCGGGCCCGGTCGACCAACGTCAGGTAGCCCTCGGCGTCGGCCACCGCGATATCGCCAGTGCGGCACCACACCCCGTCCGGGCCGTCCACGAGCACCGCAGCGGTCTCGTCGTCAGCGCCGAGGTAGCCGTCGAACACGTGGTCGCCGCGGGTCACAATTTCGCCCGGCGTGCCCGCCGGCACCTCGTTGCCCCCGGCATCGTGCAGACGGACGTCGAAGCGCGCCCAGGGCCGCCCGACAGACCGCAGCCGTTCGGGCGGGTCGCGGGGGCCGTGTGCCTGCCCGGCAATCGGCCCGCTTTCCGACTGCCCGAGATGGTGGCGGAACGTGACATGGGGCAACGCCGCCATCGCGCGCTGCAGGAGCTCGAGCGGCATCGGGGCGGCGGCGTAATTGAGCGTGCGGAGCCTTGCGAGCCGGGCTGGATCGAAGGCCGGGTGCGCCAGCAGATCGTGCACCTGTGTCGGCACCAGAAGGATGTTGGTCGCGTGTCCGTCGACAACCGCCGCCATCAACTCTTCGGGATCCCATTGGCCCGGCATCCAGCAGGGCAGTCCCGTCAGCACCGTGACGTTCAGCCAAACCAGCAGCCCCGCTGCATGAAACAGCGGCGTCAGCATTCCGACCCGGTCGTCAGGTTCGAGTCCGAAATGATCGACGCCGAATTCGGCGCTCAGGTACCGCGCTCGGTGCGACACGACAACCGCCTTGGGCCGGCCGGTGGTACCGCCGGTGAACGTGATCGCGACGGGCGCCGTGTCGTCGATGCCGGGGTCCAGAGGTGCGGCCGCCGGTCCACCGAGAAACCGCACCATCGAACCCGCGCCGCCATCGGTCACGAGCACCGGCGGCCCGCCGGCCGGCAAGCGGTCGAGGATGCCCGTCTCGGCCACAACGGCCTTCGCGTCCCCCATGGCGATCATGTCGGCAATATCGGCGGTGGGCGCCTTCACCGGGATGGTCGCCGTGACGGCGCCGGCCCGCGCAATCCCGAAATAGGCCACTGCCCAGGCCGGATGATTGCCGGCGATGACCGCCATGCGGCCGCCCGGACGAACACCGAGATCGTCCCGCAAATGAACGGCAAACCGGGTGGCGGCGGCATCGATTTCGCCCCAGGTCAGATGCGCGGGCCAGGACGTGCCGGGGGGCAGCGCCGCGGTCAGACCGGTCGGTGCGCCGGCGCCAGCCGTTTCGGCTCGCGCACGCTCGATCTCGACCGCGTGGCTCAGGATGTCGCCCGCAAGCATGCGTTCGCCGTTCTCCCTGTTACCGGCCCGCCCGTTATGCCGGGCGGCCGTCTTTGTTCATCCGGCGCTTGGTGCGCCGTTCAGTCTTTGCAGCAGCCCCAGCAGCGTCTGCCGTTCGTCCGCGTTCAGCGTTGCCGCGATCCGCGCCTCGTGCGCCCGGTGCGCCGGCAACAGGGCGGCAAGTTCCGCGCGTCCTTTCGGCGTCAGCTCGAGGGCATGACTGCGGCGGTCGACCGGCGAAGGCTTGCGCGCGATCAGGTCGCGGCGCTCAAGCCCGTCCAGCACGCCCGACATGGTCGACCGGTCGATGCCGAGGGCTTCGGCCAGCCGCTGCTGGTTCATGCCGGCGTTCTTGCTGACGATGACGAGTACGCCAAGTTGCCCCGGCGTCAGCTGCCAGGGCGCCATCGCATCGGCAAAGTCCTGGAACGCGCGTTCCTGGGC
>JAJFFI010000376.1 GCA_021776755.1 Alphaproteobacteria bacterium
ATCCCGGAACATAGCCGGCGTTAGCGCATCGGCAACCACATCACTGATTTCCTTCGACGTCGGCCAGATGTCCTTGAGGTAGACCTCCTTGCCATCCGTGCCCGTGCCGATCGGTTCCTTGGTCAGGTCCTTCAGCATCGAACCCGCAAGGGCGTAGGCGACGACGAGCGGCGGCGAGGCGAGATAGTTCGACTTGCAGTGCGGGCTGATGCGGCCCTCGAAGTTGCGATTGCCCGAGAGCACCGAGCAGACATTGAGATCGCCGGCCTCGACCGCGGCCGCGATCTCGTCGGGCAGCGGGCCGGAGTTGCCGATACACGTCGTGCAGCCGTAGCCGACGAGATCGTAACCCATCGCATCCAGGTCATCCTGCAGTCCGGCTTTCTCAAGGTAGTCGGTGACTACCTGCGAGCCCGGCGCGAGCGAGGTCTTGACCCAGGGCTTCACCGACAGCCCCTTCTCGCGCGCCTTCCGGGCAACGAGGCCGGCCGCAACCATGACGCTCGGGTTCGAGGTATTGGTGCAGCTGGTGATCGCCGCGATCACGACATCGCCGTGGCAGAGCTGGCGGCCCGAGTCGCCGATATGCTCGGCGTTGGATTCGATATGGGCGTCGACATCTTCCTGGGCCTGGCCTTCGGCGGCCATTTCCCTAGCGCTCTTCGAGTTCTTCGTCGAGCCCATGTCGTTGTGCAGCACCGAGCGGAAGGCGTTGGCCGCGGTCGACAGCAGCACCTTGTCCTGCGGACGCTTGGGCCCCGCAAGCGCCGGCTCCACGCTGGAAAGATCGAGCGCGAGGGTGTCGGTGAAGTCCGGCGCGGGTGTGCCCTTCTCGCGCCACATGCCCTGTTCCTTGGCATAGGCCTCGACCAGCTTGACCCGGGACGGCTCGCGGCCCGTGAACTCGAGGTATTTCAGTGTCTCGGCATCGACCGGGAAGATCGCGCAGGTCGAGCCGAACTCCGGCGACATGTTGCCGAGCGTCGCCTCGTCGGCGAGCGACAGCGTGTCGAGGCCGTCGCCGTAGAACTCGACGAATTTGCCGACGACGCCCTGGTCGCGCAGCATTTTGGTGACGGTCAGCACGAGGTCGGTCGCGGTCGCACCCTCGGCGAGCTTGCCATCGAGCTTGAAGCCGACGACTTCCGGAATGACCATGGTGACCGGCTGGCCCAGCATAGCCGCCTCGGCCTCGATGCCGCCGACGCCCCAGCCGAGGACCGAAAGGCCGTTGACCATCGTTGTGTGACTGTCGGTGCCGACGCAAGTGTCGGGATAGGCCCAGAGCTTGCCGTCGTCGGCCTTGGCCGACCAGACGGTCTGGGCGAGATATTCGAGATTGACCTGGTGGCAGATGCCGGTGCCCGGCGGGACGACGCGGAAGTTATCGAAGGCTTCCTGGCCCCAGCGCAGGAACTCATAGCGTTCGCCGTTGCGCTCGAACTCCATCTTCACGTTCTTCTCGAACGACTCCGGACCACCGAAACTGTCGACCATCACCGAATGGTCGATGACCAGATCGACCGGTGAGAGCGGATTGATCTTTTCGGGATCGCCGCCAAGGTTGGCGATCGCATCCCGCATGGCGGCGAGATCGACCACCGCCGGCACGCCGGTGAAATCCTGCATCAGCACGCGCGCCGGGCGATAGGCAATCTCGCGGGTCGAGGACTTTTTCTTCAGCCAGTCGGCGAACGCCTTGACGTCGTCGCCGGTGACCGAACTGCCGTCCTCAAAGCGCAGCATGTTCTCGAGCAGGACTTTCAGCGAAAACGGCAGCGACGAAACATCGCCGAGCCCGTTTTCGGACGCCGCAGCGAGACTGACATATTCATAGGAAGTGCCGTCGACGTCGAGCGTGCGGCGGGCATTGAAACTGTTCTGGGTTCCGGTGACGGGCACGGGGGTCTCCTTTTGCCTACGGCGGCGGCTTGGGGCTGCGCGACCGTTGTGTGTACTTGCGATATATTATGCTGCAGTGCCTAAGTCCAGAAAGCGGGGCAACTGCGGGGTATTCACTCGCGCTCCAGCGCGTCCTGCGCGAAGTCGTCGACCTGGATGACCCGGTCGGTGGCCTGATCGGCGGCCGCGATCAACTGGACCTCCTCGCCGGTGATGAGGTCCCGCGCCTCGGCCACCTTGGGGTCGCGGATATCGTGGTCTTTCCGGAGACGCCGGAGGATCGGGTCGGCCTTGAGGACTTTCTTGAGCGCATCGTCCAGCATGCCGGTGCCGACCTCGTTGGCGCCGCCGAGGTAGATGCCCTTGGTCAACCGGTCGCGGGTGCCGCTGGCCTCCATCAGGATATCGGCACATTCGCCCGAGAGCTTGTCAGACGGCCGGTCATGCGGACGGCCCCAGGGGAATACCAGCCGGCGCAGGATCCACGCGGGGACGCGGGCCGGGAAATTCCGCAGAAACTCGTCGAGCGCGGTCTGGATGTTGTGAAGCTCGTCCTCGACCGCGTATTGCAGCAGCGGCCAGTCGGAGGCCGGACGGCCCTGGTCCTCGAAACGCTTGAGCGCGCAGCTTGCCAGGTAGAGCCCCGAGAGCACATCGCCGAGCCGGGCCGAGAGACCTTCGAGACGTTTCAGCCGTCCGCCCAACATGACCATCGCGGTCTCGGCGACCAGCGCGAAGGAGGCCGAGGCGCGGGATATCTGACGATAATACGGCGTGGCGGGGCCGGCGTCGGGCGCAGCCGCGAACCGGCCACCAGTTAGATTGTGCCAGAACGCGCGCCCGAGGCTCGCGGCCTGGAACGCGGCATGCCCCCAGACGGCATCGTCGAACGCGTCGAGCGCCTTTTCGGGATCGGGCTCCTGGGCCGCCGCCATCTCCTTCAGAAGATACGGATGCGCCCGGATGGCGCCCTGGCCGAAGATGATGAGATTGCGGGTCAGGATGTTCGCGCCCTCGACCGTGATGCCGACAGGCACCGCGAGATAGGTGGGCAGCATGTAATTCTGCGGCCCGTCGCAGATCGCCTTGCCGCCGTGGATGTCCATCGCGTCGTTGACGCAGGTCCGCATCCGCTCGGTCGCGTGATACTTCAGGATCGCCGACAGCACCGAGGGCTTCTCGCCCTGATCGACGGCGGTTGCCGTGATCTCGCGGGCGGCATCGAGCAGATAGGCCGAGCCCGCGATGCGGGCAAGCGGCAACTTCACGCCCTCGAAGAAGCCGACCGGCAGGTTGAACTGTTTCCGCACCCGGGCGTAGGCCCCGGTCGTGCGGGCGGTGTATTTGGCGGCCCCCGTTGAGAGCGAGGGCAGCGAGATGGCGCGGCCGGCGGCCAGACTCTCGACCAGCATGCGCCAGCCCTTGCCGGCGTTTTCCGGCCCGCCGATGATCCAGTCGAGCGGCATGAAGACGTCCTCGCCGCTGTTCGGGCCGTTCTGAAAGGCCTGGCGCGACGGCCAGTGGCGCCGCCCGATCTTGACGCCCGGCGTGTCGGTCGGGACCAGCGCCACGGTGATGCCAAGGTCCTCCTTGTCGCCCAGCAGATGATCGGGGTCGTAGAGCTTGAAGGCGAGACCGAGGAGCGTCGCCACCGGGCCGAGGGTGATGTAGCGCTTGGACCACGACACCCGCATCCCGAGCACTTCCTTGCCTTCGAACGTGCCCTTGCAGACGACGCCCTTGTCGCGCATGGCGGCGGCATCCGAGCCCGCCTGGGGGCTTGTCAGGCCGAAGCACGGGATGTCTTCGCCCGAGGCGAGCCGCGGCAGGTAGTGCTTTTTCTGCTTTTCGGTGCCGTAGTGGAGGAGGAGCTCCCCGGGGCCGAGCGAGTTGGGCACCATGATGGTGACGGCGGCGGTGAGACTCTTGGTCGCGATCTTCATTACGACGGCGGAGTGACCTAGGGCCGTGAACCCGAGCCCGCCATGCTCCTTCGGGATGATCATGCCGAAGAAGCCCTGCTTCTTGATGTAGGCCCAGACCTCGTCGGAGAGGTCGAGGGTCTGGGTCGAAATCTCCCACTCGTCGACCATGCCGCAAAGCGTTTCGGTCGGGCCGTCGAGAAAGGCCTGCTCTTCTTCGGTCAGTTGCGGCTTGGGGGCCGAGAGCAGCATGTCCCAGTCGGGCTTGCCATCGAACAGCTCGGTCTCGAACCAGACAGTGCCCGCCTCGATCGCCTCTCGCTCGGTGTCCGACATCGGCGGCAGCGACTTCCGGTACCAGCCGAAGATCGGCTTGGAGAGCAGGTTGCGGCGGAGGGCTTTCAGGGGATTGGCCATGGGGGTGTCCGGGCGGTATCGAGAGATAGTGCTGCGTGAACGATAGCATGCCCGGCAGCGGAGAGACTTGCTGCAGGACAAACCAGGATAATGCGGTGGCGGAGTTTACCACCGATGCTGAAACGCAGGTGAACCTGAAACGACCACACGGGAGAAATCAGCATGGACGACAATGTCTATCGCGTTATCGAAGTCTACGGCTCGTCACAGAAGGGGCTGGAAGACGCCATCCGCAACGGAATCGAACGGGCGGGCAAATCGCTGCGCGGGCTCGGCTGGTTCAAGGTGACCGAAATCCGCGGTCACCTGACCGACGATGGCGTCGAGCATTTCCAGGTCGGCATGAAAGTCGGCTTCCATATCGAGGAATAGGTTTCCTCACGCGGCGCGGGACTTCGGGTCTTCGGACTTCCCGGCTTCGGCGGAGGCGCGGTCCTGGTCGGTGATGTAGTCGCGGACCAGCGGGGCTGCGGTCTGCCGGCGCGCGAGCTGGATCTGGAAGACGACATGGCCGGTGTGCCGGAAGGCTGCCTCGCTCGCGGCCAGATACACTTCCCACATGCGGCAGAAGCGTTCGTCATAGAGTTCGCGGACCTCGTCGCGATTGCGCGCGAAATTCTCGCGCCAGCGCTTGAGCGTTTCGGCGTAGTGCAGCCGCAGGACCTCGATGTCGGTGACATAAAGCCCGGCGCGCTCGATCTCGGGCAGCACCTCGGACAGCGCCGGCGAGTAACCGCCGGGGAAGATGTATTTGCGGATGAACGGATCGGTTACGCCAGACCCGTTCGCCCGCCCGATGGTGTGGAGGAGCGCGACCCCGTTGTCGTCGAGCAGCGCATGCAGCTTGGTGAAAAACTCGCGGTAATGGGCGAGGCCGACATGCTCGAACATGCCGACCGAGACGATGCGGTCATAGCGCCCGGTCAGCGTGCGATAGTCCTGGAATTCAAACCGGACACGGCCGTCGAGCCCGGACTCGGCGGCGCGCCTGTTCGAGAGCGCGTGCTGCTCGCGGGACAGGGTGCAGCCGGTGACGTCGACGCCGGCGGTCTCCGCGAGATGGAGGCCGAGCCCGCCCCAGCCCGAGCCGATATCGAGCACCTTTTGGCCCGGACGCAGCAGGAGCTTGGAGGCGATATGGCGTTTCTTCTGCTCCTGCGCCTGCTCAAGCGTGTCGTCGCGCGAGAGGAAGTAGGCACAGGAATATTGCCGGTCGGGATCGAGAAAGAGGTCGTAGAGGCGGCCCGAGAGATCGTAGTGGTGCGCGACGTTCTTCCGCGCTACGGACACCGGATTGAACTGCAGGGCGACTCGGATCAGACGGCGAAGGCGCTCGGCCATCCGGGTCGAGACCGGCCCGCGCAATTCCGGCCCGACGTTCCGTCCGGCCCAGTCGAAGAAATCGTGGATCGTTCCGTTTTCGACGGTCAGCCGGCCGTGCATGTAGGCTTCGCCGACGGCCAGCAGCGGGTCGATGAAGATGCGCGGCCCGACCCCCCGGCCGTGCAGGCGCACGGTGACATGCGGGCCCGGAACCGTGCCCCGGATTTCGCGCACATGGCCACTCCGGCCGATCACCGTCAGTCGGCCCGTATGCGCCAGACGCTTGGCAAAAGCTGTAAACATCGGCGGTCAGGCAGCCCGGGTCTTCCCTGACTCCGGACTGCATCCCGATAGTTTTCCCTCAACTGCCGGGGAATATTTTATGCCGTGATTTCGGCGGCGTGAAGCCCCAAAAGCCGGAAAATCCGGCGCCGTGCCTAGGCCCGATTAATCAGGGAAAAGATGGAGCCTACCAGCAACATGTCGCCCGCCTCCCCGTCCGACACCACCGGCAGGACGAGGCGTTCGTAGTGAATCCTGTGGCTGTTGCGATAGTTGGACTCGCCCTTTGTGTGGTCCGGCGCTCCCTGTTCCCACGCAGACCGGTAGCTCCGCACAATTTCGGTCCGTAACAGACCGACCTTGAGCTCGTCGGCGTACTGGCCTGCAATCGGGCGATCGAACAGGCGTTCGATATTTTCGGCGATCAGGCGAAAGCGGAACCGCGACCCGCCGGCCTCACCCGGCTCGACGTCGACGAGCGAGATGTTTCCGAGAAGATAGGGGAAATCGAGCGGATCGATCGCCGAACGGGGCGGCGGCTTGCCACCAGCGAGGCTGTGCCAGTGCGCGTGAAGACGCGCAAGCCGCTGGTCTTCGATCTCTTTGGCATTGAATTCTGGCATTCTCCCCGACGTGTCTTGTTGGCTGGACCGGTCGCTGATGCGCATGCAATCTATCGATGCATACCCATTCTACAGGAACCGTAAACGGAAGTACAAAGCCGCGCCCGCTCAATCCGAGCGGACGCGGCTTTGACTGGTCCGGCGGGCCGTACGCGCTAGAGTTTCACGTATTCGTAGTCCACCGGATTGTTGTTGATTCCGCGGGCGGGGGGCGCGATCCAGCCGGCGATCTTGCCGGGCTCATAGACCGGTTTCATCAGGCTTTTGACAAAGTCGCGGTCCTCACGCGACGGCACCCATTCGTAGAGCCGGCTCTCCCACTCGGTCTTCGACATCGATTTGCCGTCGGGACCGAAGTGGAAACCGGCCCACACGCCGATGGCGCGGTGGAAACGATCGGACGGCAGCGTGAACGTAAAGTCGACCCCCGCCTTCGAGAGCTGACGGTTCCAGCGCTTCAGGCCGGTCTCGCAGTCCTTGATATAGGCGTTGCGGGTAACGAGGTTCATCGCGTTCCGCATCGGGATGTCTTCGGTGATGACCTTGCCGTTGTCGGCATGCGGCCGCTCGAGCGAGAAGGTGTCGTCCGAGCAGTCGTGATCCTCGTACATATCCTCGTCCGGGCGGCCCTTGAGGCCCGCGGCAAACGAGTTGGCCGCATTCGACGACGACTCGGTCCCGAAAAGATCGAGCGACGACGTGAACCAGAAGTTGATGTAGCGCTGGATGATCCCGAAATCGATCACGCCATGCTCGCGGAGCCGGGCCGGATCGTCGGTCTTCAGCTCCTGCATCACCTCCGAGGTCCGCTGGATGACCCGGCCAAGGCCGGTCTCGCCGACGAACATGTGGTGGGCTTCCTCGGTCAGCATGAACTGGCAGGTCCGCGACAACGGATCGAACGCGCTCTCGGCGAGCGACTTCAGCTGGAACTTGCCGTCGCGGTCGGTGAAGTAGGCGAAGGTAAAGAACGACAGCCACTCTTCCTGCGGCTCGTTGAAGGTGCCGAGGATGCGCGGATTGTCCTCGTCGCCCGAATGGCGCTCCAGCATCGCCTCGGCCTCTTCCCGGCCGTCGCGGCCGAAGAAGCCGTGCAGCAGGTAGACCATCGCCCAGAGGTGACGGCCCTCCTCGACGTTGATCTGCAAAAGATTGCGGAGATCGTACATCGACGGCGCGGTCTGCCCCAGCAGGCGCTGCTGCTCGACGGACGCAGGCTCGGTATCGCCTTGCGTCACGATCAGGCGGCGGAGCGCCGAGCGATGCTCGCCCGGCACCTCCTGCCAGACCGGCTTGCCGAATTCATCGCCGAAACCGACGGTGCGATCCTCGGTCTTGTCGGCGAGGAAGATGCCCCAGCGGTAGTCGGGCATCTCCGTATAGCCGTAAGACGCCCAACCCTTGGCATCGACGCCCGTGGCAGTGCGGAGATAATCCTCGTTGGCCTGAAAGCCTTCCGGGCCGAGCTCTTTCCACCAGTCGATAAAAGCCGGCTGCCAGTGCTCGAGCGCACGCTGCAGCTTGCGATCCTCGGCGAGGTTCACGTTGTTTGGAATCTTTTCCGAGTAGTTGATACTCATGGTCGTTCGTTCTCCGTTTCTTGGTTATTTGCAGCCCTTGGCGGGCCGTCGTTTTCGGGAATTGGTCTCAGTAGTAGGTTTCGACGTGGTAGCGCCCGGCCTTGCGGAACACGGGCAGCATCTCATCCCAGTCCATGCCGTGGGATTTGCACACCTCGCGCAGGGATTCGGTGACGCCGTCTTCCATGCGCTTGTGCCCGCAGATGAAGATGAAGGTGTTTTCGTCCTTGAGCAGGGCGGCGAGATCGTCCGCACGCGTTTTGATCCGGTCCTGCACATACTGCTTTGCCTGCCCGTCCTCGCGCGAGAACGCGAATTCGGGGTCGATCAGATCCTTCGGCAGCTTCTGTAGCGGGCCGAAATACGGCAGTTCTCCCTGGGTGCGGGCGCCAAACAGCAACAGGATGTTGCCCGGAATATCGTGGTGGCGGCGCATCCGGCGCCGGCGCTCGGTCATGGCCCGCATCGGCGCCGATCCGGTGCCGGTACAGATCATCACGATATTCGCCTCCGGGTGGTTCGGCATCAGGAAGGTCGTGCCATAGGGGCCGGTGACCTTCACCTCGGCGCCGCGCGGAAGGTCGCAGAGATAGTTCGACGCGACCCCGGTAACCGGGTTGCCGTCGTTGTCTTCGGTGACGCGTTTGACGGTGATCGCGACATTGTTCTTGTTCGGCCGCTCGCCGTCCCGGGGGCTCGCCACCGAATAGAGCCGCACATGATGCGGGCGCCCGTTCGTGTCCTCGCCGGGCGGGATCACGCCGATGGACTGACCCTCGATCACCGGAAACGCCTGGGTGCCGAAGTCGAGAATGATGTGGTGGATGTCCGAGCTCGCGTCCGCGTCGGTCAGCCGCATGTTGCCCGCGACCTTCGCCGTCACCGGGCTCTTGTCGGAATAGATGCCGACATAAGGGTGGGCTGCCGAGAAGGGCGGCACCTGGCGGCCGCCCGCGCCCTTGTGCGCTTCCTCGATGATCCGGGCCACGTCGTCGGGCAATTCGGCCGCCCCTGCTGGAACCGGGGCGCCCAAGTCGGCCGGTGCCTCGGCGGCTTCGTCCTGATCGGGCAGATAGTCCCAGCCGAACTGTTCCTCGAGACTGTAGGGCTCGGCGGTCTGGCGCCAGTTGGCAATCGCACCTGTCGGGCACGGTCCGAGGCAATCGCCCCGCCCGTCGCAGATGTCGTGATCGATGACATAGTTGCGGGAATCATGCGTGATCGCGTCGATCGGGCACATTTCCTCACAGGTGTTGCACCGGATGCAGATCTCCGGATCGATCAGGTGCTGGCGGACAAGGCCTTTTGGTTCCGTTGCGATGTTCATTGTCTAACCTCGCTGCAGCGGCGGTGCGGTCCGGTCCTCCCGGACCGCACGCCCTGCGGCGTTCACCTGTGTTCAGTTGAACCGGACATATGCGAAATCCGCCGGTTGCTGGTTGATGCCGACCCGGGGCGGCGCGATGTAGTTCGCGTACTGGCCGGGCAGCATGACGGGCTTTTCCATCAGCGACGAAACGTAGGCCCGGTCCTCGTGGGTCGGCAGCCAGTCGCTGTGCCGCTTGGTCCATTCCGCCTCGGAGATCACGCGCCCGTCGGGGCTGACATGACTCTGGGCGAACAGCCCGATGTGGCGGTTGAAAGCCTTGTGGGCGAGCTTGAACTCGAACGTGACGCCCGACTTGGCGATCTGCCGGTTCCAGCGGTCCACGCCGGCCTGACAATCGACGATGTAGTCGTCGCGGAGCCGTTCGTTGAGCGCCTTGAGCGCCGGCACCTCCTGATCGACCAATGCGTCGCCCGCGATGTCGAGCATCCTGTAACTGTCGCCCTCGAGGCTGTGATCGTCGTCGATCCTGGTTTCCTCGAAGCGGCCCTTCAGACCCATCGTGTAGTAGGTCGCGGCATTCGACGAGACTTCGGAGCCATAGAGATCCAG